>NZ_CAURLX010000039.1:0-20759 GCF_963525585.1 uncultured Capnocytophaga sp.
TGCGTTGCGTTGCGTTTTACCACTAAAAATATCATAATATATTTAACTTTTAAACCTCTGCAAAGATAGTAAAAATTATAACAAGTGCCGTGTTTTATTTGTTAAATTTTTTAATTATTTTACTTCTTAGCAGTTTTCTTTGTGGTTGCTTTAGCAGGAGCTTTTTTAGTTACTGTAGCTTTCTTAGGCTTTTCCTTAGGGGCTAAGAGCGCCTGAGCATCGGCTAGGGTAAAGGCTTCTATATTGGTTTCTTTGCCCAGCTCTACTTTGTTTTTTCCCTTAATCAGGTGGTAGCGTCCCCAGCGGGCTTTCTCTATGCGGATATCTTCGTTTGCCCATTCTTTGACTACTTTTTCAGATTCCTTCTTGAGTTTCTCCTCTATGAGGGTAGCAATATCTTCTTGGGAAAGGTTGTCAAAGTTATATTTTTTGGTTACACTAATAAAAATATCATTCCACTTAATAAAAGGACCAAAACGCCCTGTCCCCTTAGTAACCTCCTTGCCTTGATATTCGGCAATAGGAGTATCGGCTTTTTGCTTCTGCTCAATGACATTTTTGGCTTGCTCGAAAGTTATTGAAAAGACATCCAACGACTTATCCAAAGAAATAAAAGCATCACCAAAGCGGATATAAGGACCAAAGCGCCCAATATTGGATTCTACTTCCTTGCCTTGGAACACGCCCAACTTGCGAGGAAGTTCGAAGAGCTTCATAGCCTCCTCAAAGGTAATTGTGTCAATAGATTGGTTCGGAAGTAGGCTAGCAAATCGGGGCTTTTCTTCATCCTCCACAGAGCCTATTTGTACCATTGCACCATAGCGCCCCAAGCGGACACTTACGGGCTTGCCTGTGGCAGGGTCGGTGCCTAGAATACGCTCACCTGTTTCTCTTTCAGCATTCTGTTCTACATCGGTAACTGTAGGGTGAAAGGCTTCATAGAAGCGCCCTACCATCTTTGACCAATCTTCTTTCCCTGAAGCTATATCATCAAATTCTTCTTCTACCTTAGCGGTAAAGTGGTAATCAACAATGCTATCAAAATGATTAATCAAAAAGTCATTTACAATCATTCCTATATCGGTAGGAATGAGTTTGCCCTTATCAGCTCCTACATTCTCAGAGAGTTTCTTTTCTTTGATTTCTCCTTTTGCCAAAGTGAGCTGGGAGTAAGAACGAGTTTCACCTTGTAAATTACTACGTTCTACATAACCTCGATTCTGTATCGTAGAAATAGTAGTTGCATAAGTAGAGGGGCGACCAATACCTAATTCCTCTAGCTTTTTTACCAAAGAGGCTTCCGTATAGCGCAACGGAGGTCGAGAGAAACGCTCTGTAGCAATAATATTCTTATTCTCAAGAACTTCCCCTACTTTCATAGCAGGTAGCATTCCTTCATCATCTTCATCTTCCTCATCTCTACCTTCAAGATATACCTTAAGGAATCCATCGAAAGTAATTACTTCACCGCTGGCTACAAAAGGTTCTGGGTGTGTATTGGCATTGATTTTTACTTGGGTACGCTCCAGCTGAGCATCACTCATTTGGGAGGCAATAGTTCTCCTCCAGATGAGTTCGTACAAGCGTACTTGGTCATTTTCGGCTTTTACGGTATGAGCTGAAATATCAGTAGGGCGAATGGCTTCGTGTGCTTCTTGCGCTCCCTTGGAGTGAGAGGTATATTGGCGAATCTTGCTATAGGGTGCTCCGTATGATTTTTCTATCTCTTGCTTGGCTGCCATAAGTGCTTCCTGAGAGAGATTGACACTATCGGTACGCATATAAGTAATAAGCCCTGATTCATACAGACGCTGGGCTAACTGCATTGTTTTAGAAACTGAAAAATGTAACTTGCGAGATGCTTCCTGCTGAAGTGTAGAAGTGGTAAAAGGAGGAGCTGGAGATTTCTTAGCGGGCTTGGTTTCTAGGTTAGTAACCGAAAAAGTAGCTCCTAAATTATTTTGTAAGAAGGCTTTGGCTTCTTCTTGTGTGGCGAAAGATTTATTAACGCGTGCTTTGATGATTTTTCCTTCCTTATTGAGGAATTCAGCGGTAATTTTGTAGGAGGCTTCTGTGTGGAATTCCTGTATTTCGCGCTCCCTTTCTACAATAAGTCGCACCGATACAGACTGCACACGCCCTGCCGAAAGTCCTTTGCGTATCTTCTTCCATAGTACAGGAGAAAGCTCATACCCTACTAAGCGGTCTAGCACACGGCGTGCCTGCTGTGCATTAACCAGATTATAATCAATCCCACGAGGATGCTTAATGGCGTGTTCTATAGCGGATTTAGTAATAGAGTTAAAGACAATACGTTTGGTCTTCTCCTTGGATAGCTTTAGTTCTTCTGCTAGGTGCCAGGCGATAGCTTCTCCCTCACGGTCTTCATCGGAAGCTAGCCAAACCATCTCTACTTTTTTAACTTCTTCCTTGAGGGTTTTTACGAGGTTTTTCTTATCTGCAGATACCTGATATTGAGGTTTGAATCCGTTCAGAACATCTACCCCTAATTCCCTATCAGGAAGGTCAGCAATATGCCCATAGCTGGACATTACCTTGTAATCACTACCGAGAAATTTTTCAATCGTTTTCGCCTTAGCAGGAGACTCTACAATTACTAAATTTTTTGCCATTATTCTTAGTTGTTATCATTGGTTTGTTGTCCCATTAGCATTAAGTATGCTTTGAGGAAATCATCTAATTCTCCATTCATTACAGCATCTACATTGGTAGTTTCGTAGGCTGTACGAACATCCTTAACGAGCTTATAAGGGTGCATCACATAGTTACGGATTTGGCTCCCCCACTCTATTTTCATTTTGTTAGCTTCAATTTCATCACGCTTTGCCTGACGTTTTTTCAGCTCTATTTCATAAAGCTGTGATTTGAGCAGTTGCAAAGCCTTATTTTTATTATCCAGCTGACTACGAGTTTCAGAATTTTCAATAATAATTCCTGTAGGATGGTGCCTTAGGCGCACTGCTGTTTCTACTTTATTGACATTCTGCCCACCAGCCCCACTAGAACGCATCGTTTCAAAAGAAATATCTGCTGGATTTATCTCTATTTCTATGGTATCATCGGCTAAGGGATACACATATACTGAGGCAAAGGAAGTATGTCGCTTGGCATTACTATCAAAGGGAGAAATTCGCACCAACCGATGTACTCCATTCTCACCTTTAAGGTAGCCAAAGGCAAATTCACCATCTATTTCAAGGGTAACTGTTTTCACTCCTGCCACATCACCTTCTTGATAATTGAGCTCTTTTACTGAAAAACCTTGCTTATTTGCCCACATCATATACATACGCATCAGCATAGAAGCCCAATCACAGCTTTCTGTACCTCCTGCACCTGCTGTAATCTGTAATACCGCACTCAGGGCATCACCTTCATCAGAAAGCATATTGCGAAATTCTAAATTTTCGATGTGATGAAGGGTTTTAGCATAAAAATCTTCAACTTCCTCAGCTGAAATAGCATTTTCTTTATAAAAATCCATCATAATATGGATTTCCTCTAGCATTTCTACAGATTTTTCGTAATCAGTTACCCATTTTTTCTGTGATTGTAACTTCTGAACTAATAGCTGTGCTTCTTTGGGATTGTCCCAGAAGTCAGGAGCGAATGTTTTTTCCTCTTCATTGGCAATTTCTATCCTTTTCTTATCTATTTGTAGATATTTTTCTAAGTTTTCTACTCTTTGGCTAAGATCTCTTAACTGCTCTATAGTTACCATTTACGAAAATTTCGGCAAAGATACAATATTTTATTGATTCATAGCTTACTGGCTAATGATAATTTTTTCTTTGGCAAATAATTTGTACTTTTGCACCCGCTTTTATAGTTTTATTTTCTAACTTGAATAGATATGGCTAAGTTTATAAAAATATATCCAGAAAACCCTAACGAACGTGAGATTCTGAAAGTTGTAGAATGCCTTAAGGATGGTGGCATCATCATCTATCCTACTGATACTGTGTATGGTTTAGGTTGTGATATTACCAATAGTAAAGCTCTAGAGCGTATTGCTCAGCTCAAAGGAATCCGATTAGATAAAGCTAATTTCTCTTTTATCTGTGCCGATTTAAGCCATCTCTCGGACTATGTTAAGCAGATAGATACGGCTACTTTTAAGCTCCTCAAGAGAGCTTTACCAGGTGCTTATACTTTCATTCTACCAGGGAATAATAATCTTCCTAAGGAGTTCAAAAAGAAAAAAACAGTAGGAATACGAGTACCTGACAACACAATTGCTCGTACCTTAGTAGAAAAACTTGGGAATCCCATCGTATCCTCTTCTATTTATGATGAAGATGAACTTATAGAATATACTACCGACCCTGAACTTATCTTTGAAAAATGGCAGGATAAGGTAGATATAGTTATCGATGGAGGATATGGAGATAACGTAGCTTCTACTGTTATTGACCTCTCAGAAGGTGTACCTACTTTGATTAGGGAAGGGAAAGGAAGCATTGAAGGTCTGTTTTAATTAAATTATAGTGCGTTATTTTATACATCTTTCCTATAATGGTAAAAACTATTGCGGTTGGCAACGTCAGCCTCATTCTCTTTCTATACAAGAAGAATTAGAAAAAGCGATGTCCTTATTACTTCGGGAGCCCATAGCTTTGGTAGGAGCAGGACGTACAGATACAGGCGTGCATGCCCGAAACTATTTTGCTCATTTTGATTACACCCCTCCCCTACCTCATAATTTAGTAAATAAGCTAAATTCATTTTTGCCAAAAGAAATCGCAATTAAAGATATTTTTTCTGTAAGTGATTCAGCTCACGCTCGTTTTGATGCGACTTCTCGTACATATCAGTATTTCATTTCTTTAGAAAAAAATCCTTTTCTTTATGAGCAAAGTTATTATCTATTTCAGTCTTTAGATATATCTTTGATGAATGAAGCCTGTAAGATACTTTTTGAGTTTAATGATTTTCAGTGTTTTTCTAAGTCAAATACTGATGTAAAGACCTATATTTGCGAGCTAAAAGAAGCTCACTGGCGAGAAGAGGGAGGCTTACTTATTTTTAGGATTACAGCCGATCGATTTCTGCGCAATATGGTGCGTGCTATCGTGGGGACGATGATTGAAGTAGGCAACAAAAAAATTTCTTTAACAGAATTTCGTTCTATTATAGAAAGTAAGAATCGTTCCAAGGCTGGTTTTTCGGTACCAGGGAATGCTCTTTTCTTAGAAGAAATCACATATCCATTTTTTTAAATTTTATTTTTTTCATTTTCTTCTTGCAAATTCAAAAAAAAGTTGTAACTTTGCACCCGCAAAATCGCCGGTATAGCTCAGTTGGCCAGAGCACGTGATTTGTAATCTCGGGGTCGTGGGTTCGAATCCCTCTACCGGCTCTAAAAAGCTGTCATCTCTGGCAGCTTTTTTTATTTCATACTGATTATTAACTTTAAAAATATTATACAAATGTCTGTTTCAAAGAAAGAAACAAAGCGAGTAACTGTACAAACCTTACAGGCAATGAAAGCCAAAGGAGAGAAAATAACTATGCTTACCGCTTATGATTATACAATGGCTAAAATCATTGACAGAGCAGGGATTGATATTATCTTGGTGGGTGATTCTGCTGCTAATGTAATGGCTGGATATGAAACGACGCTTCCTATGACTTTGGAAGCAATGATTTATCACGCTTCGGCTGTAGTACGAGCTTGTTCTCGTGCTTTAGTGGTAGCTGATTTACCTTTCGGAACCTACCAGTCTGACCCTCAGAGAGCTCTTGATTCAGCTATAAAAATGATGAAAGAAAGTGGAGCTCAAGCGGTAAAGCTAGAAGGAGGACGTGAAATAGGAGAAGGTATTCGTCGAATCTTAGATGCAGGGATTCCAGTAATAGGACATTTAGGGCTTACTCCTCAGTCTATTAACAAATTTGGTGGTTATGGACTTCGTGCCAAAGAAGATGCTGAAGCTCAAAGGCTTAAAGAAGATGCTCTTTATTTACAAGAATTAGGCTGCTCAGCTATTGTATTGGAAAAAATTCCTTCTCTCCTAGCAAAAGAAGTAACTCAGAGCCTTTCTATTCCTACGATAGGAATTGGTGCGGGAAGCGATGTAGATGGTCAAGTACTTGTTTCTCAGGATTTTTTCGGAATGTTTGTGGATTATAAACCTAAGTTTGTACGTCAGTACCTCAATCTGCACGAACAAATGACAAAAGCTGTTACTGAGTATATTAATGATGTAAAATCTGTGAGTTTTCCTAATGAAAATGAGCAATATTAGTTTTTGTTTTCTCAATTATATAGAAGAATTATCTACTTATTACTCATTGGAAACTAAATTTTCCTTTCTAAAATAGCTCTTTTAGTACTCCTTAATAAGGTTTTGGCATAGTTATTGCTATACAAATAGAGTTTTAAAAATTCATATGAAAAAGATTTTTTTAATTATTCTTGCGTTTTTTTCATTATTTGCAAAAGCTCAAGAATCCAATAAAGCAAAGGCTTTACTTGATGAGGTATACAAAAAAGTATCTTCTTATAAGAATATTTACATAGATTTTCGTTATTCTTTTGAAAATACAAAAGAACATATCAAGCAAGATACCAGAGGGAATGTAACCCTTAGTGGGGAAAAATATCTATTGAACTATATGGGAGTTACCAAGCTCTTTGATGGGAAAAAGATATATACAATTATACCTGAAAATGAAGAAGTTACCATAGAATCAGCTTCTGAAAAGGAAGATCAGATGATTATGCCTTCTCAAATGCTAACTTTCTATAAAAAAGATTTTTCTTACAAATGGGATATTGTACAACAGGTAAAAGGAAGAAAAATTCAATACATAGAGCTCAAACCTAACAAAAATTCTTCAGATATAAAACAAATTCTCTTAGGAATAGATACTACCACTAAGCATATTTATAATCTTATTCAAATAGGTAAAAATGATGCTAAAACAACCATTGTTATCAATGAATTCAAGACGAATCAACCTATTAGTGGTAATGAATTTATCTTTGATGAAGCTAAATACAAAAAACAAGGATATTATATCAATAAATAACTAAATTCTCCCCTATCTGAAGTGCTCATTCCTATATGAGAATATTAGACCGCTACATATTATCTCGATTTATATATAATTTTATCAGTTCTTTTCTGATAATTCTACTTATATTCATATTCCAGACTATTTGGCTATATATTGATGAATTAGTAGGAAAAGGACTTAGTATATTAGTGGTTGCAAAATTTGTAGGCTTGATGCTTCCCAATTTAATTCCTCTCATTCTTCCTCTTACGGTGGTACTTTCTTCCATTATGACCTTGGGTGCTTTTGGGGAAAGTTATGAACTTGCTGCGATGAAAGCCTCTGGGGTTTCTTTACTAAAAGGAACTCGTACGCTTATAGTTTTTATGCTATTATTAAGTATTGCTGTTTTTTTTACATTCAATAATTTACAACCTTGGTCTAACCGAAAGGTAAGAGCTTTAAGGGAAAGTATCAAGGAAAAGCAACCTTCTTTAGCCATCAATCAAGGAATTTTTAGTAATGTTCAGGATTTTTCTATAAAAGTAGGGAAGAAAACAGGCGAAAATGGAGAATTTTTACACGATATTGTTATTCATAAATTAGGTGTAGATAAACTTAGTAGAACTGTTATCAAAGCCAAAGAGGGAGAACTCTCAGGAGATAAAAAAGGAGCCAATATTCTACAACTTACCCTAAAAGATGGTTCTTACTATGAAGATATTAAAAATACAAATAGTGATATCACTTTTCCTTTTGCCAAAGCCAAATTCAAGAGTTATACACTTAATATAGATATTAGTTCTCTTAATTCTGAGGTAAATATTGATGAAAATGATAATAAGGATTATTATAAAACAATGAATGTGAGCCAACTTTCTCACACTCTGGATTCTATTATCAGAGATTATAAACAAGAAACTAAGGATTTTGGAGATAATTTCTATAGGCGTACAGGGATGCCTTATTTATTAGAGCAAAGAAAAGATTCTTTACAAAAAAATACTGAGCCTATAGAGAATATAGCTACTTTAGTACAAAAATATAAAGATATGGACAGGCTTTCCCAAGTATACAGCCTATCCAAAGATAATATTAATTCACTTATCAATAATCTAGATAACAATAAAGATAATGTAGAATATCAGCAAAAATTAATTAATGTATATAGGCTTACTCTTAGTGATAAGATTGCTCTAGCTATTACTTGCTTTGTTCTATTTTTTGTTGCAGCTCCCTTAGGAGCAATTATCCGAAAAGGAGGAATTGGAATGCCTTTAGTGGTTGCTATTGGGCTCTTCCTTACTTACTATTTTTCTGGATTGCTGACTAAGAATATGGCTACAAACGGAAATATTGATCCCTATATTGCACCTTGGATACCTACTTTTTTCTTATTACCTTTAGGTATTTATCTTACTATACTTGTTAATGAGGACAAACCTATTGGTAGTTTTTCTGGAGTTGCAGATTTTCTAAAGAAAATTTTCTTTAAGAAAGAAAAATAACTATCTTTATTTCTTATTTCTATATATTATGAAAGATTTACTAGGAAAATCCTTATTAGACTATCAGCTTAATGATCGAAAAAGTGATGTACGAGTATCCACAAATATTTCCAAAAGTGAATATCTTTCAAGATCACACTTTTTTCGGTCTTTTCCACAGATGATTCCTATAGAACAAAAAGCACTTACATTGGCGAAAGGGCGAATATTAGACGTAGGAGCTGGCACAGGATCTCACGTATTGTACTTGCAAGAGAAAGGATTAGATGCTGTAGCTTTGGATATATCTCCAGCTGTAATCGAAATATGTCAGTTAAGAGGTGTAAAACAAACAGTTATATCTGATATTCTTGATTATCAGGGTAAATTTGATACTATTCTTTTATTAATGAATGGAATAGGCATTAGCAAACGACTCTCCCTTATTGATATATATTTACAAAAGCTAAAGTCTCTCCTTAATGAAGGAGGGCAAATTCTCACTACTTCTACCGATATTATCTATATGTTTGACCAAGATGAAGATGGTAGCTATATCATACCCTTCAATGAGGAAACAGAATATTATGGAGAACTTATTTACACAATTCATTATAAAGGTGAAAAGGAATCATTCCCTTGGCTTTTTATAGATTATAATACCTTACAACGGGCTACGAACAATAATGGACTTAGTTGTGAGCTCATTGAGGAGGGTGATGATTATAATTATCTAGTGAGAATGACTCATTTATAAATTTATTGTTGCTTCTTTTGTTTCTTGCTCCCCTCATATATATTATAATTGACCAAACGACTTTCTAACTTCCCGTTAAATAATTTTATCTTATGAGAGGGGTGTAACCCAACTGATTTCAATGCTTCCAGGTTAGAAGTAATAAACCAAGCTTGTGTGTTTGTATAATATTGCTTGAGTGTATCTCCTATTTGCTTATAGAATGCAGTAGCCTCTATTTCTAATCGCTCTCCATATGGAGGATTAAATGCCATAAAAAGAGCAGTATTTGCTTGTTTTTGTGTTTTGAAAAAGTCTTTATGTTCTACCGATATATAATCCGATAAGCGAGCATTTTTCACATTTTCTCTGGCTTTATTTACAGCTGATGGAGCCTTATCATATCCTATTATTTTATAAGGAAATTCTTTTGCTTTATTTAAGCAACTATCGAAAATAGTTTCAAATAAATCAACATCATAATCAGCCCATTTCTCAAAAGCAAACTCCTTTCTGTGAAGATTGGCAGGAATATTACAAGCAATCATTGCTCCTTCTATCAAAAGAGTTCCACTTCCACACATTGGATCAAGAAAATCTGATTGACCTTGCCAACCACTTAATAAAAGAATACCCGCCGCAAGTACCTCATTGATAGGAGCTATATTTGTCTGAGTACGATAACCACGATGATGGAGAGAAGCTCCAGAAGTGTCCAATGAGACAATAACCTGATTATCTTTCTGTATATGTATAAAAATTTGAATATCAGGATGTAGTGTGTCTACATTGGGTCGTTTTCCTATTTTATTACGGAACCTATCCACGATAGCATCTTTTGCTCTTAAAGTCATATACTGGGAATGATGAAATAAATCTGTTGCGAGGGTGACCTCTACGGCAAAAGTATATGATGAAGGAAAAAATTCTTCCCAAGCATAATGATATAGTTTTTCATAATATTCCTTCTCGTTTCTAACACGAAATGAATAAATGGGTTTAAGAATTTTTAGGGCTGTTCGCAAGCACAAATTAGCCTTATACATAAAGCCTTTATCTCCTGAAAAAGAAACACTACGAATTCCTTTCTCTACTTTCATTGCTCCTAATTGTCGTAATTCTTTCTCTAAAATATCTTCAAAACCAAAGAATGTTTTTGCGATCATTGAATAATTCTCCATACGATACATAAAAATACTTGCAAAAGTAATAAAAATAAGTTTCATATAAGGTTAAAGATATTTTTTCTTATATATAAAACAATGTTAATTTTTATTTTAGAGGGTATTTTTTTAATCTTTTATTTTTCCAACTCAAAAAAAGGTTGTAAATTAGCACCTTGAAATAAAAACAATATATTTGCAATGATAGAAGGAGAAAAACTCATTCCTATTAATATTGAAGAACAAATGAAGACAGCCTACATTGATTATTCAATGTCGGTGATTGTCTCAAGAGCATTACCAGATATACGTGATGGGCTGAAGCCTGTACATAGGCGTGTACTCTTCGGTATGCACGAATTAGGAGTACGTAGTAATACTCCTTATAAAAAATCGGCTCGTATTGTAGGGGAAGTTCTGGGTAAATATCACCCACACGGAGATTCTTCTGTATATGATACTATGGTTCGTATGGCGCAAGAATGGAATATGCGTTATATGCTTGTGGATGGTCAGGGTAACTTTGGCTCTGTAGATGGTGATTCCCCTGCTGCTATGCGTTACACAGAAGCCAGAATGCGAAAAATGGCAGAGGATATGCTCATTGATATAGATAAGGAAACTGTGGATCATAGCCTAAACTTTGATGATACATTAGAGGAGCCTACTGTTCTTCCTACTCGTATTCCTAACCTGCTTATCAATGGGACTTCTGGGATTGCTGTAGGTATGGCAACCAATATGCCTCCTCATAACTTATCTGAAGTAGTTGATGGAACCATCGCTTATCTTGAAAATCAAGATATTACTATAGATGAACTTATTGAATATATCAAAGCTCCTGATTTTCCTACTGGAGGAACTATCTATGGTTATGATGGGGTAAGAGAAGCTTTCAAAACAGGAAGAGGACGTGTTGTAATTCGAGCAAAGGCTCACTTTGAAGAAGTTGATAAACACGAATGTATTATCGTTACAGAAATCCCTTATCAAGTAAATAAAGCCTTAATGGTTAAGCAAACTGCTGACCTCATCAAAGAAGGAAAATTAGAGGGTATCTCTGATGTATTCGATGAAACAGGTAAGGGCGGTATGCGTATCGTATATGTTCTTAAGAAAGATGCTATTCCTAATGTAGTGCTTAATAATCTCTTTAAGCATACTCCTCTACAGTCAGCTTTTAGTGTCAATAATATAGCTTTAGTTAATGGACGCCCTCAACAATTGAATCTTAAGGATTTAATCTATCATTTTATAGAACATCGATATGATGTTGTATACAGACGTACACAATATGATCTTAAGAAAGCGAAGGAGCGTATACATATCCTAGAAGGATTTATGAAAGTTATCGCTACCAAAGATACTTTGGATAGGGCTATCTATATTATCAGAAATTCAAAGGATACACAAATAGCCAAAGAAGGACTTATCAAAGAATTTGAACTTTCTGAAATTCAAGCACAAGCTATCATAGATCTTCGTCTAGGTCGTCTTACAGGATTAGAACTTGATAAGATTCGTGAAGAGTATGAAGAAATCAAGGCTTATATTATAGATTTAGAAGATATTCTTGCTCATAAAGAACGCCGTACTCAAATTATCAAAGAGGAACTTTTAGAAATAAAAGCCAAGTATGGCGATGAACGCCGTTCTATAATAGAATATGCTGGAGGTGATATCTCTATGGAAGATATTATTCCAGATGAGCAAGTTGTTATCACCATTTCTAATGCTGGATATATCAAGCGAACTTCTGTAAATGAATACAAAACTCAATCTCGAGGAGGAGTTGGTCAAAAGGGTTCTGCTACACGTGATAAGGATTTCATAGAACATCTATTTGTAGGAACCAATCATCAATATATGCTTTTCTTTACTGAGAAAGGAAAGTGCTTTTGGCTTAGGGTGTATGAAATCCCTGAAGGAGGCAAAAATACTAAAGGAAGAGCCATACAGAACCTTATTAATATAGAGCCTGATGATAATGTGAAAGCTTTTATCTGTACTCACGACCTCAAGGATCAAGAATATATTAATAGTCATTATGTAATAATGGCTACTAAAAAAGGTATTATCAAGAAAACTTGCTTAGAACAATATTCTCGTCCAAGACAAAATGGAATTATGGCTATTACCATCAAGGAAGATGATGAATTGTTAGAAGCACGACTTACTACAGGAAACAGCCAAGTAATGCTAGCTGTCAAATCAGGTAAGGCAATCCGCTTCCCTGAGGAAAAAGTACGTGCTGTAGGGCGTAGTGGTTCTGGGGTACGTGGTATTTCTTTCGATAATGATGCTAATGATGAAGTGATTGGAATGATTACTATTGAGAATCCAAGAGAAGAAACTGTATTAGTAGTCTCTGAAAATGGTTATGGAAAACGTACTTTTATAGATGACCCAGAAACAGGAGAAGCTGTATATCGCATTACCAACAGAGGTGGAAAAGGAGTAAAAACGATCTCTATTACCGAGAAAACAGGAAATCTTGTGGCTATAAAAACTGTTTCTGATGAAGATGATTTAATGATTATTAACAAATCGGGAATGGCTATTCGTATGTCGGTTAGTGAGCTTCGAGTAATGGGACGTGCTACACAAGGAGTTCGTCTTATTAATATCAAAGGAAATGATTCTATAGCTGCGGTAGCCAAAGTAATGAAAGATGACGAAAACGAAACTGAATCCGAAGTAAATGACATCGATACTATTACTAATGAATAAATAATTATAAGTTAAATATAAAATTAAACAAAATGAAAAAAAGTATCTTATTAATAACAGCTCTTGCGCTTTCATCTGTTTCTTTTGCGCAAAAAAAGGAGCTTAAAGATGTTAAGAAAGCCATTGATAGAAATAACTTAACGGAAGCTGAACAGTTATTAGAAAAAAGTAAGGATTTGGCTTTCTCTAGTAAGAAAACCACTGCTGAATATTATCTTCTAAGAGGGGAGTTGGCTCTGAAGAATGTAAAAGCAGGAAAGGATGTCGTAAATTCCCTCGCTATTGCTTCTTCTTCCCTGACAGAAGCTAAGAAAGTAGGAGGTAAAATATCTTCTGAAGTAGAACAAATAGCTCGTGAAGTGGCTAGTATTGCAGCAGCTAAAGGACAGCAATTCTATGAAAAGAATGATTTTAAAAATGCTGCAATAGCATTTGAACAAGTGTACAGATTCAGCCCTTCAGATACTCTGTTTCTATATAATGCAGCGGTAGCTTCTACCCAAGCAAAGGACTATGAGCCTGCCTTAAAGTATTTCCTAGAGCTTAAAGATTTGAAATATGATGGCTCAGAGACCCTTTATGCTGCTAAAAATAAAGAAACAGGATTAGTTGAGAAATCAGCTGATAAGAATACCCGCGATATGAAAATGAAAACGGGAAATTATACCAACCCTACTCAAGAGAAAACTCCTTCAAAAAGAGCTGAAATTATCCAAAATATCGCTTATATCTATATCTCTCAGAACAATAAAGAGGAAGCTCTAAAGGCACTTGCTTTTGCTCGAAAAAACTATCCAAAAGATCCTGAACTCATTATGCAACAAGCTAATGTATATTATCAGTTGGGAGAAATGAATATGTTCGAGTCTCTTATGAAAGAAGCTACAGAATTACAACCTGATAATGTGGATGCTCAATATAACTTAGGGGTAATTAATCTTCAGCAAGGAAAGAATGATGAAGCTAGAAAGTACTTCGAGAAAACTCTGAAAATAGCTCCTGATAACGCCAATGCAGCCCTAAACTATGCTTATACTTACACATCAGAAGGAAACAACTTGGTAGATCAGATGAACAAATTAGGTAATACCTCTGAGGATATTAAGCGTTATGATGAACTAAAAAGCACTAAAGACAATCTGTTTAGAAAAGCTGCTGATGTCCTAAATGATTTTCTAAAAAATAACAAGAAAAATCCTAACCTTGAGGTCTTAGAACAGCTTAAAAGTATTTATATGGGGCTAAATGATATGGATAACTACAAGAAAATTAAAAATATACTTGATAAAAAATAATATTTTTATTTAGTGAAAAGAAAAGTACAAGAATATATTCTTGTACTTTTTCTTTTATAATAGGGTATTTGTCTTTCTAGAGTCTCTCCCCTATTGTACCTCTTCATAATTTCCCTATCAAAAAATTCTCAGAATAGACTAATTCAAATCCACTCTATATTCATAACCTCTATCATCAGTAAAATAGGCTGTTCCATCGCTGATATTAGCAGGGGAAATAGAATTAGATATCCATATAAATTTAGGAATATAAGGAGCTACTGACATTTTTTATTGCTTTACAGAAATAGAATTTAGGAAAGCGTTCTTTTCAGTGTGAGCCTTTTGACTGTTATTCATAAGAACACATTGGAAAGAAACAGCCCTACCACGAACAAATAGAATAACATTCCCTCTATCAGTAACTTCTCCATTCATAGGGTTAATAGCAGAAAAACTATACTTCTTGCCATAGAACTTACCTTTTTTGATAGATTGTATTTCAGATTCACTTTCAGAATCAGCTAAAGCCCCTTGTATGAAATGATTAAGAAAACTTTCTGCAACCTCTTTCTTCTCTGCTTCAGAGAAGTTTTTCTCAGCCATAAGATACTCCGCTCTACGAGGGACATCAGCTATGATAGTCATAAAAATAGCAGATCTGTTTGGGTTATATACTGTCGAGCTCCTTGCTCCATTTGGTATATAGGCGTATTAGGGAAAGTAACCCATACCCCATTATCTACCTCAATAAAAAAAGCAAGCCTACTCACGAAAAAACTTTGTAAGCAGGCTTGCTTTTGTCAAAAAATTTTATATAGGCTAAAGTCAGTTAGGGCTTACGTTGCGTTGCGTTGCGTTGCGTTTTACCACTAAAAATATCATAATATATTTAACTTTTAAACTTCTGCAAAGATAGTAAAAATTATAACAATTGGCGCGTTTTATTTGTTAAATTTTTTAATTATTTTTATTCTCTAAATTCTCTTATTAGTTTATAAAATAAATAATTCTCATTGCTTCCTTGTAGGGGTACAATGAGAATTATTCAAAAAAGATAAATCAAATTATTTCAAATCATTGATTTTAGCTACGATACGATTCACTTCTTTTTCAAAATCTTTCTGAAGTTGCTTATAGAAAGCTCCTTTGTTCTCTGTTGGGTTATTGATTTTCAATAGGAAGTTATCATACACTTCATAGATATCCTGAACAATACTTTCAGAAGCCTGATCATTATCTTCTCTGATAAAATTCCATATAATAATGGTATCCACTAGTTCTCCTAGAACAGAAGCTACATTCTTTTTTAAACGTCTAACGCTTGCCATATAATTTATTTTTTAGTTTATTAATTTACCTTATTGATGAAATAAAACATCTTTCATTGAGAAAACACCCTTTCGTTTTACTAACCATTCTGCTGCCAAGACAGCTCCCAGAGCAAATCCTTCTCTGCTATGTGCTGTATGCTTAATTTCGATAGTGTCTATAGGGCTTTGGTATAAAACTGTATGAGTACCTGGAACATTCTCTATACGCTGTGCTGTAATGGGAATCTCACTCTGGGTAGCCTCTCCCAGCTTCCAACCTTTTTTATCCGAATTCTTAATAATCTGCTCTGCTAGAGTGATGGCTGTACCGCTAGGCGCATCAAGCTTTTGCGTATGGTGTATTTCCTCAATAGAAACATTATATTCAGGATGTGAGCTCATCATTTTGGCGAGGATATTATTTATTTCAAAGAAAATATTAACTCCTATACTAAAATTAGATGCATACAAAAAAGCTGTATCAGAAGCTTCACATATAGCCACAGCTTCTTGGTATTTTTCAAGCCATCCTGTGGTTCCTGCCACTACAGGAATCCCTTTGTATAAAGCATTGGAGATATTAGCAAAAGCACTCTTAGGGGTACTGAATTCTATAGCTATATCTGCTTGAGTGATATCATATTCATCAGAAGAAGCATCTATTTTCAGGACTATTTTGTGTCCTCTCTCTATAGCGATTTTCTCTATGGTTTTCCCCATTTTTCCATATCCTAACAGAGCTATTTTCATAGTATTTGCCTTTTTAAGCTATCGAAGGGCAAAAGTATTGAAAAAATGGATATAATTCAAATTTTATTATCAACAATTTTTCTGAGAAATTTTTATCATAAATAAAACTTTTTTTTATACCTTTGCAATCGAAATAAAATTCGTAAATTTGCACCTGAAATAGAAATATTAAATTCATTTGTGATAATGAAAAAAATAGATAAAAAGACGTATTTAGAATGGTATGAACAAATGCTCTTCTGGAGAAAGTTTGAAGACAAATTGGCTTCTGCTTATATCCAACAAAAAGTAAGAGGATTTTTGCATTTGTACAATGGACAAGAGGCAATAGTAGCAGGATGTATGCACGTTATTGACCCTAAGAAAGACAAAATGATAACTGCTTATCGTAACCACGTGCATCCTATTGCTTTAGGAGTGGATCCACGTAGAATAATGGCAGAGCTTTTTGGAAAAGGAACTGGAACATCACAAGGTTTGGGAGGTTCTATGCACATTTTCTCAAAGGAACATAACTTCTTCGGAGGTCACGGAATTGTAGGAGGACAAATCGCCTTAGGTGCTGGATTAGCTTTCGCTGAGAAGTACAATGAAACAGGTGGTGTTGTCCTTACTTTTATGGGGGATGGGGCTACTCGTCAAGGAACACTTCACGAAACTTTCAATATGGCTATGAACTGGAAACTCCCTGTGATTTTTATCTGTGAGAATAACCATTACGCTATGGGTACTTCTGTAGAAAGAACTGCAAATCACCCTGATATCTGGAAATTAGGATTGGGGTATGAAATGCCTTGTGAGCCTGTAGATGGTATGAATCCTGTTTCAGTAGCAGAAAAAGTATTTGAAGCTGTTGAAAGAGCAAGAAGAGGAGATGGTCCTACTTTCTTGGATATTCGTACATATCGTTATCGTGGTCACTCTATGTCCGATGCTCAGCACTATCGTACTAAAGAAGAAGTAGAAGAATACAAGAAAATAGATCCTATTACTCAAGTACTTGATGTAATCAAAGCCAAAAAATATGCTACAGATGCTGAAATAGAAGCTATTGATGAACGTGTGAAAAACTTAGTAGCAGAATGTGAGAAGTTCGCTGATGAATCTCCATTCCCTGAGAAAAATGTAATGTATGATGTAGTATACGAACAAGAAAATTATCCTTTTTTACCTCATAAATTATAAAAAAATGGCAGAAATAGTAAATATGCCGCGATTAAGCGACACAATGGAAGAAGGAGTCGTTGCTAAATGGCTCAAAAAAGTGGGTGATACTGTGAAAGAAGGAGACATTCTCGCTGAAATAGAAACCGATAAGGCAACTATGGAATTTGAGTCCTTCTATTCAGGAACTTTATTATACATTGGTCTAAAAGAAGGAGAAACAGCTCCCGTGGATACTCTTTTGGCTATTATTGGTAAGGAAGGTGAAGATATTTCAGCACTTATAGGAGGTGGTACGGCTTCTGCGCCTGCTGCTACTCCAGCTCCTGCTGAGGCTTCTGCTCCAGCTCCAGCAAGTGCACCTGTTGCTATGCCTGCAGGAGTTCAGATAGTAACTATGCCTCGTCTTAGTGATACGATGACCGAAGGAACTGTAGCTTCTTGGCTTAAAAAAGAAGGAGATGCTGTAAAAGAAGGAGATATCCTTGCTGAAATAGAAACTGATAAGGCAACAATGGAGTTTGAATCTTTCTATGCAGGAACTCTATTATACATTGGTATCAAACAAGGAGAATCAGCTCCTATTGATTCTCTTTTAGCTATCATAGGACCTGCAGGAACTGATGTAAATGCTGTACTTGCTGCTGCCAAAGGAGGTGCTCCTGCCTCTGTACCAGCTTCTACTACAACAGAGGCTCCTAAAGCCACTGAAGCTCCTACTAATACAGTAGTTTCTGCTACAGATGCTCGCGTTTTTGCTTCACCTTTGGCTAAGAAAATTGCTCAAGATAAAGGTATCAACCTTTCTCAAGTAAAAGGAACAGGAGAAAACGGACGTATTGTACGTAAGGATGTAGAAGGATTCACTCCATCTGCAAAACCAGCTACTTCAGCTCCTGCTGAAAAAACTTCTGCACCTGTGGCTTACATTCCTGTTGGAGAAGAAGTTACAGAAGAAGTGAAAAATTCTCAAATGCGTAAGACTATCGCCAAACGCCTTTCTGAGTCTAAATTTACTGCTCCTCACTACTACCTTACTATTGAGGTAGATATGGATAATGCAATGGAGTCTCGTACACAAATCAATAACTTGCCTGATACAAAAGTATCTTTCAACGATATGGTAGTGAAGGCTTGTGCTATGGCTCTAAGAAAGCATCCTCAAGTGAATACTTCTTGGAAAGGAGATACAACAGTATATAACAAACACGTACACATAGGAGTAGCTGTTGCTATTGAAGATGGATTAGTTGTTCCTGTTCTTAAGTTTGCTGATAACCTTAGCTTATCACAAATTGGAGTTCTAGTAAAAGATTTGGCTGGAAAAGCACGTAACAAGAAGCTAACTCCAGCTGAGATGGACGGTAGTACTTTCACTGTTTCCAACTTAGGAATGTTTGGAGTTGAGCAATTTACTTCTATCATTAATCAGCCTAACTCTGCTATTCTTTCTGTAGGTGCTATTATAGAAAAACCTGTTGTTAAGAATGGACAAATTGTAGTAGGACATACAATGAAACTTTGCTTAGCTTGTGACCACAGAACTATTGATGGAGCTACTGGAGCTCAATTCTTACAAACGCTCAAAGCTTACATTGAAAATCCTGTAACTATGCTTGCTTAAGAATAAATTAATATTTATATTAAAAAAGAGGCATTATTAAATGCCTCTTTTTTTAGTATAAAATTTGTTTATCCCAGAAAATTATTGTAATATTGTATTTTTAAAGAGTTGTTTATTTATGTATGCTATTTGTCATTTGAGCATTGTTCCCCTAAGAGAATATGCCTCGCACCAGAGTGAACAAATCTCTCAATTACTGTATGGAGAAGTATGTTTTATAATAAAGCAATCTAATGAATGGTACTATATCCGTACGGATTATGATAACTATGAAGGATGGGTAGAATACAATCAATTATGGCCTATAAGTGAAGGTATATATAATGAAATTAAGAAGTTAGTCCCTAGATATGCTTCTGATATGATTGATTATGTTCAAATTAGTGATAAAAAATACGACTTATTACCTATTTGTATAGGCGCTACGGTAAGTAATGCACCTTTTATAGGTCATTTATTTGAAGGTGAGATTCAACATAGAGTTCTACGAAAAAATATTGTTGAAATAGCTTGTAAATACCTCAATGCTCCTTATCAATGGGGAGGAAAATCTCCTTTTGGGATTGATAGTTCTGGATTTACTCAAATGGTATATAAACTTATAGGAATAACGCTTCCTCGTGAAGTAACTCAGCAATGTGAGGCTATAAAGAAAAATATAGATTCTATAGAAAATGCTGAAATAGGTGATCTTCTCTTCTTCAGTGATGCTACTGATACTATTTTTCACACAGGAATTCTCATCCAGCAAGGACTTATTATTCATTCTTATGGGAAAGTTCGTATTGATAGGATAGCACAAGAAGGAATTTTTGATGCAGATACAAATAATTTTACACATCAATTAGCTTGTATTCGCCGTATTCTTGATGATGATGAGAAAAAACTCTAATAAACTCCTAAATGACATTCAAATTACTTGCTGTTGGAAAAACAAGCCTATCTTCCTTAGAGAAATTAATAGAAGATTACAAGAAAAGGATTAATTTTTATACTAAGTTTGATATAGAAATTATAGAAAATATCAAAAACACAAAAAATATATCAGAAGAAGAACAAAAAAATAAAGAAGGAAGTATTATTTTGCAGAAAATTTCTCCAAATGATATTCTAATATTACTTGATGAACGAGGAAAGGAATTTTCTTCTATAGAATTTTCTAATTTTATACAGAAAATAATGAATACAGGGGTGAAACAATGTATATTCCTTATAGGAGGAGCTTATGGCTTTTCAGAACAAGTATATGCTCGAGCTAATCATATTTGTTCCCTATCCAAGATGACTTTTTCTCATCAGATGATACGCCTTTTTTTCACAGAACAGCTCTATCGTGCTTTTACAATTCTTAACAATGAACCTTATCACCATAGCTAAATATGAACTTTATACATTTATCAAAGTTCTTAAACTACTCAAATTGCTATATACAAATTCCTGCTTTTAATAAAGAATCCGTTGTTCTCTTCATATAAGCTATAATTAGGTATGGTGA
>NZ_CAURLX010000040.1:0-19680 GCF_963525585.1 uncultured Capnocytophaga sp.
AAGAGCTTTAAGCTCTGTGAATGGTAGGCACAAGCTCCAAGCTTGCGCCAGCAAGGAATTTTCACTATTTCAACATCCTAGTTCTCTTTGGAAGGGATGGGTTGGAAAAAATACTCAATAACTTCAAACACACCTCAAACAGAAGCTTCTTTAATAGCTAAAAAATAAAAGAGCAAAACCTAAGCTTTGCTCTTTCGGGGGTCGGTGTTGGATTGCTCCGCCACCTATTTCTGATGTTAGTAATTTACTAAGGTACTTCTATAGTGTTGATAATCTTGTTAATGATATCCACAGAGGTAATACTTTCTGCTTCTGCTTCGTAGCTAATACCTATACGGTGGCGTAATACGTTGAAAATTACCGCACGTACATCCTCAGGGATTACATACCCTCTGCGATGGATAAAGGCGTGGCACTTAGCCGCTACCGATAGGTTGATACTACCACGCGGAGAGGCTCCGAAGGTAATAAGCCCGTTGAGCTCCCCTAGATTGTATTTCTCAGGATAACGGGTGGCAAAGATAATATCCAGTATGTATTTCTCTATTTTCTCATCCATATAGACTTCTCTGGCGACCCGCTGAGCGTGGAGAATCTCCTCTAGGCTTACTACAGGATTCACCTGAGGTTGCTCTCCTGTAAGCTGGTTGCGGATAATGAGTTGTTCCTCATCTAGCTTAGGATAGTCTATAATCGCCTTCAGCATAAAGCGGTCTACTTGTGCCTCAGGGAGCGGGTAGGTACCTTCCTGCTCTACAGGGTTTTGGGTAGCCATTACCAAGAAAGGTCGGTCTAGGGCGAAGGTAGTGTCTCCTATGGTTACTTGCCTCTCCTGCATAGCCTCCAGTAGGGCGGACTGTACTTTGGCAGGGGCACGGTTGATTTCATCAGCAAGTACAAAGTTTGCAAAAATAGGACCCTTTTTGATAGAGAACTCATTCTGCTTCACATTATAGGTCATTGTCCCGATAACATCGGCAGGGAGGAGGTCAGGGGTGAACTGGATACGGCTGAAAGAACCCTTTACCGCTCGGGCAAGTGTATTGATGGCTAGGGTCTTTGCGAGTCCTGGTAGCCCTTCAAGGAGGATATGCCCCTGCCCAAGGAGCCCAATAAGTAAGGCTTCTACCATTGGTTTCTGACCAATAATTACCTTGGAGAGTTCCTTGGTAAGGGTATCCACAAAGGCACTTTCTTTAGCTATTTTTTCGTTAATCTGATGAATATCTACGGTACTCATATGGAATAATTTCTTATGTGTAATTGAGGTGCTAAGTTATTAAATTTTTCTCAATAGAAGCGTTAAAGCAATGAGAAATATTCTTTAAATTAAGAAGCGGTTTCTACCCAATCATTCAGCAGTAATTCCGAGTTCCCTTCGAAGGGGATTTCCTTACCAGGGTGGCTTAGGTCGCCTTCTGCTTCACTGATGCCTTTTACCCGCTGGCGTATGCATCCTTTTTGGAACCACTTAGTTTTGGGATCTAGGAATAGCCAGCTATCTACCTCTCCTTCCATAGTGAAGAAGATGTATTGCCCTTGCTGGAGGATCACTTTCTCCCGCTGGCTCTGGATGATTGCTTTTCCTCGTATCTGGAGGGTATGGTCGTTGGCTTCCACCAGTGTATATTGGGTCTTGATGGTGATATCCATATCCTTGGAGAGGGAGGAGGTTACCTCCCAAGTGTCACCTACTCGCACTTTCTGGCTAGGGAATATAGCGAATACATTGGTAAGGTTGGATTGTAGGGTAGCTTCGCCAAAAGTAGCCACTAGTTGCGCCTCTACTTGCTCTCGCTCGAAAGGGGCTATAGGAGCGTCTTTAGGTTGTTTCTTCTCTAAAGTCTTTATGGCGTTGGTAAGGATGGGGGTAGTACCGGTGAATTTGTATATCTTTCCTTTGTTGGAGATATCTCCTTTGAAGGTTTCTCCCTTGAGGTAGCCTACGGCTTGGTTTAGGTAGGAAGGTACTTTCCCTAAGGGCATTTCTTGTCCATTCACTATAGTTTGCATCTGTAAGGAAGCGTTCTCATAGCGTAGGGTTACAGGGAATATGCGTCTTTCTTCTTTACCAAAAGCAAAAGAAAGCTTGGTAGTACTCTTGGCTTTTGCCTCTACAGCGGCTCCGTTGATGGTCTGCTTCATCTGTACAATGGAGGTTACCTCAAGCGGATATTTTTTCTTCTCCTTAGGGGTTAGGGTTAGGTCTATCAGCTGGCAATAGCCTGAAAAAGGCAACAGTAAGCTTAGTAGGAAGTATTTCATAGTATTTAGTTTTTTCGTTTAATTTTCAGGGGTTATAGCCTTTATAGGAGCCTGTTGCTCATCGGAGTCCTCTTCAGAGGATGGTTCTTTGGCTTTTTCTTGGGCTTCTTTCTCAGCTAGAAAGGCTTTGAGCTCCTCCTCAGGTCGCCTACTCACTGCTAGGACAATTCCTAGGGCAAGGCAGGTCATTACAATAGAGGATCCCCCGCTGGAGAAGAAGGGTAGGTTCTGCCCCGTTACAGGAAGCAATCCTACCGATACTCCCATATTTATAAAAGCCTGAAAGACAATCGGGAGTCCCACTCCTAGTACCAAGAGCTTCCCAAAGATAGTAGGAGCCTTCAGGGAGATAATCATAAATCGTGCCAACATTATGATGAAGAACGAAATAATACCCGCACCTCCCCATAAGCCATATTCTTCTAGGATAATGGCAAAGATAAAGTCCGAATAACTCTTCGAGAGGAGATTCTTCATCACACTCTTCCCAGAGCCCTGTCCGAGCAAGCCCCCTGAGACAATAGCCATTTTTGCGCGCTGGCTCTGGTAGTCCTCTTCTTTAGCTTCATCCTTGTTAAAAAAACGCTCTATACGGGCGCGCCAAGTATCCACACGGTGAGGAAAGGCATCTGGATAGGCACGGACAAAAAGGTAGAAAATACCTGCTAATACTATTGTTAGTACAAATACCGAAAAGATGTGCCGTAAAGGATATCGCCCGATAAATACTAGGGTGATAACCATTGAGAACATAATAGCCCCTGTAGAGAAGTTCGGGAGGGTTACCAGCCCTACGGTAATGCCTACAGGAAGCCATAAGGGGAGTAGGCTATCGCCTAAGGTAACTTTCTGCCCGTAGATTTCCGCTAAGTAGGAGGCTACATATACCAATAGCACAATCATCGCAATGGCAGATGGTTGGACAGAAATACCAAAGATATACAACCATCGGCTTGCATTGGCTCCTTCTATGGTGCTTCCTTTCATCACTACCAGTAGGAGCAGAATCCAAGTAATGAAGAGTCCTAGCCGTGAAATAGGTCTGAGGTACCTATAGGGCATAAGATGTACCACATAGGCGACCACTAGTCCAAAGATAACCAGCCGGACATGGCGGAAAAAATGGTAAAAAATATCCCCCTTCAGCCCCTCTACATACACAATATTACTCGTGGCGCTATAGATGGGCAGGAATGAAATCAAGGCAAAGAAAAAAATAACCCCCCACAGGGCTAAATCGCCTTTTAGGTACTTGGAAAGTTTTTGCATAAGGGAGTTTTTTCCTTAGAGCTTTTCTACATAACGCTTGAACTGCCTACCCCTGTCCTCATAGCTCTCGAAGAGGTCAAAGCTGGCACAAGCGGGAGAGAGGAGTACCGTATCACCCTCACAGGAGAGCCCTTTGGCAACCATTACCGCATCTTCCATAGAATGAGCTTCTATGATGGTGGCAATGATACCTTGGAATACTTGCTTAATCTTTACATTATCCAATCCCAAGCAGATGATAGCCTTCACCTTGTCTCTTACATAAGGAATCAAAGGGGTGTAGTCATTTCCCTTGTCTACCCCTCCTACAATCCATACAATAGGGGCGGGCATTGCATCCAAAGCATAATAAACAGAATTCACATTGGTAGCTTTGGAATCATTGATATAGGTAACGTCATTGACCTTTTTTACAAGTTCCAAGCGGTGTTCTTCCCCTTGGAAAGTGGTTAGGCTCTTACGGATATTCTCGTTGCGTACATTGAGGATTTTAGCGGCTAAGGAGCCTGCTGTTACGTTCTTTAAGTTGTGTTTTCCCTTTAGGGTAAGTTCTTTTGTTGGCATTTCTAAAGTATTTTGGTTAAAAGTAATATGTAAATTTTCTCCAAGGACAAAACCTCCTTGTGGGTTATTTTTTTCTAAGGAAAAAGGAATCAGCTGAGCGGCAATAGGGCGCTTTTTAAGCTCTTCTAGGATTACAGGGTCATCGGCATCATAAATCAGGAAATCCTGCGCTCCTTGGTAAGCGGTGATGCGGAACTTCGCATCGGTATATTTCTCAAACGAATAATCATACCTATCCAAGTGATCAGGGGTGATATTGAGCAACAAGGCGATATGAGGGTGGAAAGAACTGATATCATCTAGCTGAAAACTGCTGATTTCTAGTACATAATATTCTTTTTCCTCTTGGGCAACCATTCGCGCAAAGCTGTGTCCTATATTGCCTCCTACACCTACCGAAAGCCCTGCTTCCTTAAGCAAGTGATAGATAAGGCTGGTCGTAGTGGTCTTCCCATTGCTTCCTGTAATGGCTATAATTGTTGCATCAGTATAGCGGGAGGCGAACTCTATTTCGGAAATCATCTCAATCCCTCGCTCCTGTATTTTCTTAATCATAGGGGCTTTATGAGGGATGCCTGGGCTCTTGATCACACAGTCTGCCGAAAGTATTTCCGCTTCGGTGTGCTTGCCTTCTTCATAGCGAATCCCTAATTGTTCAAGCTCCTTTCGGTATTTTTCCTTTAAGGGAGAAAGGTCGGATAGGAATACCTCCCAGCCCTTAGCGATTCCTAAGATGGCGGCACCTACACCGCTCTCTCCTCCTCCAAGAATGACTAATTTTTTCATATCTCTGTCTCTTTACACAAGATTTATCGTATTTTCAGCGTGATAAAGGAAATCAAAGCTAGGATAATCCCTACAATGAGGAACCGCATTACGATTTTGCTCTCGTGGTATCCTTTCTTCTGATAATGATGGTGCAGTGGCGACATTAGGAAAATGCGCCTCCCTTCTCCATAACGCTTCTTGGTATATTTGAAATAGGCGACTTGTAGGATTACCGATACATTTTCAAGCAAGAAAATCCCACAAAGTACAGGTATTAATAATTCCTTGCGTACCATAATGGCAAGCACGGCGATGATCCCTCCGATGGTGAGGCTTCCTGTATCCCCCATAAATACTTGAGCGGGATAGGTGTTGTACCAGAGGAAACCAATGAGTGCCCCTACAAAGGCGGCTACAAAAATGGTTACTTCCCCCACGTGAGGGATATACATTATGTTGAGGTATTCTGAGAAGATAATATTCCCTGAAATCCAAGAGAAAATCCCTAAGGTGAAGACGATAATCGCCGAACTTCCTGCCGCTAAGCCATCGATGCCATCGGTGAGGTTGGCTCCATTGGATACAGCGGTAATGATAAAGATAACAATAGGGATGAAGATAAGCCAAACCCACTTCTTGGCATCTTTTCCTACCCACTGGATCAGGGAGGCATAGTCGAACTCATTGTTCTTCATAAAAGGAATGGTGGTCTTGGTAGATTTCACTTCCTCTAAAGTACTAATAGGACGTACGACCTCTCTCATACGAGAAGCCTGTGCATTCTCATTCTTCACTGTAACATCGGGGTGGAAGTATAGGGTAGCCCCTACGATAATCCCTAAGCCTACCTGTCCTAGTATCTTGAAGCGCCCTTTGAGCCCCTCTTTATTTTTTTGGAATACCTTGATATAGTCATCGGCAAAGCCTATCATTCCCATCCATATAGTAGAGATGATAAGTAGTAGAATATAGATATTGCTGAGCTTGGTAAAGAGTAGGGCAGGGATAAGCACAGCAATAATGATAATGATGCCTCCCATAGTAGGCGTGCCTGCTTTCTCTTTCTGTCCTACAAGCCCCAAATCACGTACGGTTTCCCCTACTTGTAGGCGATATAATAGGTTGATAATCCGCTTTCCAAAGATAGTGGCAATAAGCAGGGAAAGAATCGCTGCCAACCCTGCTCTGAAGGAGATGTATTGGAACATTCCCGCCCCAGGGAGGTTGTACGCTCGATGTAAATAGTCAAATAGATAGTATAACATTGGTATTTATTAGTTTTTTTCATTCATTAGGGTTCTGGCTTCCTCCATATCGTCGAAATGGGTACGCACTCCCTTGATTTCTTGGTAAGTCTCGTGTCCTTTACCTGCCAGTAAGAGAATATCCCCTGCTTGGCTTCGGAGGTAAGCCTCACGGATTCCCTCACGTCGATCCACTACGGTGGTGTATTTATCGGCTTGTGCAGCCTTTACTCCAGCGGTCATTTCCGCTAGGATAGCCTCAGGGTCTTCATCTCGGGGGTTGTCCGAAGTGAAGACAACAAAGTCACTCTTGAGGATGGCAATCTGCGCCATTATAGGGCGCTTGGTTTTATCGCGATTACCTCCACACCCTATCAGGGTAATTACTCGTTGCCCTGCCTTTCGGATATGGGCAATGGTATCCAATACATTTTCTAGGGCGTCAGGGGTATGGGCATAATCTACAATTACGGTGCGATTTTCCTTACCTACAAACCATTGGAAACGTCCTGAAACGGCTCCTAATAAGCTTAACCCCTTTAGCGCTTCTTCCTGTGATACCCCAAGAAGGGTAGCGGTAGCATACACCGCTAGCAGGTTATAAGCGTTGAAAGAGCCTATCAGCTGGGTGCTTACCTCCTTTTGGTCTATACGGAGGACTAAGCCAGAGAGGTCATTCTCCAGAATACGAGCGTGGAAGTCCCCATAGGTCTTCAGTGCATAGGAGTACTTGCGCGCCTGTGTATTCTGTAGCATAAAGCTCCCATTTTTATCGTCTATATTGGTCAGAGCAAAAGCATCCTTGCTAAGGTTGTCAAAGAACTTTTTCTTTGTATCGCGATACTCGGCAAAGCTCTTATGAAAGTCCAAGTGATCCTGAGTGAGGTTGGTAAAGATACCTCCAGCAAACTGGAGTCCTGCAATACGTTCTAAAGCAACCCCGTGCGAACTGACTTCCATAAAGCAATATTGAATCCCTTGGCTGACCATCTGGCTGAGTAATCGCTGGAGGGTCAGGGCATCAGGAGTGGTGTTCTTGGTCTCTATACGTTCCTCATTGAGGTAGATAGCAATTGTAGATAGCAAACCTACAGAAGCCCCCCATCCCTTGAATAGGCGGTAGAGGAGGGTCGCAATGGTAGTCTTCCCATTGGTGCCTGTAACACCTACCAGCCGGAGCTTCTGGGAAGGGTGGTTGTAGAAAGTGTCTGCCATCAGTCCCATAGCCTTTCCTAGGTGAGCTACCTTTACTAAGGTTACCTCAGGATAGGTGGGGGCTAGGTGTGCCAAGGAAGATTCGCTAACGATTACCTTTACGCCACGGGCAATAACTTGTGGGATAAAGGTATGTCCGTCACTTGAAGAACCCTTTACGGCAAAGAAAAGCCCTCCTTGGGTAGCCTCTCGTGAGTCCTGAGTCAGTTGGCTTACCTCTACCTCTGTATTTCCTAGGACTTCCAGAGGAGTTATATGGGATAATAAATTGCTGAGTTTCATTCTTAAAATTGCGTTTTTTTATTAGGATAAGGTGAGCTTGATGGACTTATTCCGCCCAATGGGTTCTCCTCCTTGGATAGATTGTTCTTTTACTTTTCCTTTTCCTGTAATGATGACATTCAGTCCTAGGTTTTCCATAATAGCGATAGCATCCATAGCACTCATCCCGATTACATTGGGGACGATAGTTTTGTACTTGGAGAGGATTTCATCATATCGTTTGTAGTTTTTCTCTACCTCTTGGCTGGATTCCTCTATATGGTCTATGGTGTCAATCAGGAGGGAATTGGTATATATCTTCTGAGCGATACTCTTGAATACGGGTCCTGATACGTCAGCTCCATAATACCCTATTTTCTTATCAGGGTTATGAATAACCACTAGGCAAGAGTATTTGGGGGTATCCGCGGGAAAGAAGCCTGCAAAGGAAGAGATATATCCTAGCTTGTCCTTATCAGAATAATCCTTCTGTGAGGTACCTGTTTTCCCAGCCATTGAGAAATGAGGGGAGTATAAGCTCTTTCCTGTTCCATACTTTACGGTGTTCTCTAGTACTTTCTTCACCTTGGTGGCTGTCTGTTCGCTACAGATACTACTATTGAGGACTTCGAGGTCAAATTTTTCAATAGACTTATTCCATTGCTTTACTTCCTTAATCATTCTAGGCTTGAGCATCACTCCATTGTTAGCGATAGCATTATAGAAAGTAAGTACTTGTAAGGGGGTCATCTTCAGTCCATAACCGAAAGCCATCCATTCCAGAGCGATTCCGCTCCAGCCTCGTTGGTTGGGCTGGGGGAGGTAGGGTTCGCCTTCACCTGCTACAGGAAGCCCTAATTTCTTATTTAGGTGCATCTTGTTGAGCTTTCCTACAAACTTTTTAGGGTCTTTCCCGAATACATCGTGAATCATCTGAACGATAGCCGTATTGGAAGATACCTGAATGGCTTTGGAGAGATTGATTTTTCCATAACCTTTTCTGTTGGAATCCCATACATTCTGTCCGTAGAAAGAGATTACCCCTTTTTTGGTATCCACTACATAGGTTGTATCTATCTGCGCTTCTTCCATAGCGGTAACCAGAGACATTGTCTTGAACACGGAGCCTGGTTCATAGGTTTCTCCAAGGGCGTAGTTAAAGCGTTCAGCATATTTTCCTTCACTATTAAGCCCTAGGTTGGAGATGGCTTTAATCTCTCCTGTGGCTACTTCCATTACGATAGCGCAACCGTGGTCGGCTTGGTACTTCTCTAACTGTGCCAATAAGGCGTGGTGGGCAATATCCTGTATATTGATATTAATGGTGGAGACAACATCATAACCATCCTTAGGTTCTATCTCTTCTCCGTCGGCAATAGGCTTCCACTGTCCTTGGGCGATTTTCTGCTTGAGGTGCTTTCCTTGCACCCCTGAGAGGTATTTGCTGAAAGCCCCTTCAAGCCCCACTCGGAATACATTCCCTTGGTCATCGGTACGGTCATACCCTACAATACGGTGGGCAATCGCTCCCAGAGGGTACTCTCTGGAGGTCTTCCCCTCTACAATCAGTCCCCCTCTAATACCTCCTAAGGAGAAGAGCGGGAGCTTTTTGATACGGCTACACTCATCCCACCCTAGGCCTCTACCTATCAGTAGGTACTTAACCTTTCGGTTACGGGCGTTCTTTAGTGTCTCCACATAGTGGGAAGCAGGTTTGTTAAATATCTTTGACAGGGAGTCACTCAGAGGCTTGAGGTTGGTATCGAAGTCCTTCTTGCTGGGAGTTACGGCATCAAAGTGGATATCATAACGAGTTACTGAGGTAGCCAGTAGGCTTCCGTCATCTGAGTATAGGTTGCCTCGGTTAGGCTCAATAACAAATTCTTTGATGGTGTTCTCCTCAATGAGTTGTCGGTACTTATCTCCATTGATATACAAGCCGATGAGCTTTACGATGATACTTAAAGCAAAGATAAAAAGACCCGCCACCACAAGAATGGTGTGCAGGTTGATGATTTTATCTTTTTGTACTTCAGTATTCATTCTCTTACAATCACTTTTATTTTATTGGGAGGGGTCTGGGATTGCTTGAGTCCGCTATCCTTCAGCCCGCTCAGTATAGTAGATTCCAGCTTGATACGCTGTAGGCGCGAACGGACATCTACAAACTCGCTCTGTAATTCCTTAATCTCCTCATTGAGCTTGGCAATGGCATATATTTTCTGGTCGATGAGGTGACTGCTATAAATCATTATGATGCATAGAAAAAGAGAAAAGAGCAATAACACCCAGTTCTTCAGAGCATTTTCTCCTATGAGAAAATCCACTTTGAGGATTTTGGCTAATTGTTCCTTTACTGATTTCATCTTCCCTATAGCATTTCTATACGCTCTCCTATGCGTAATTTAGCACTTCTGGAGCGGTTATTTTCTTTAATTTCCTCAGCCGAAGGGGTGATAGCCTTTCCTACTCTCTTAAAAGGGACAATGAGGTTTCCATAGAAGTCCTTTTGGGCTTCTCCAGAGAATTGTCCGTCACGGATAAACCGCTTTACGAGCCTATCCTCCAACGAATGGTAGGAAATAAGGCTGATACGTCCTCCTACTTTCACGATTTCGGGCAACTGGAGTAAGAATTCCTCTAGGGCACCGAGTTCCTGATTTACTTCTATTCGTAAGGCTTGGTATATTTGTGCCAATACCTTATATTCCTTACCCTTAGGGAGGAATTTCTGTACGACTTCTTTAAGGGTTGAGGTGGTCTCTATAGGCTGTTCTTCCCGATAGCTACAGAGGGTCTGGGCAATCTGTTTTCCTTGAGAGAGCTCCCCATATTGGTAGAAAATACGAGTAAGGGCTTCTACCTCATAGGTATTGACTACGGTGTAGGCTGAGAGTGGTTGCTCTTGGTTCATACGCATATCCAGCGGTCCTTCATAGCGGGTGGAAAACCCCCTTTCTCCAGCGTCTAACTGATGGGAGGAGACTCCGAAGTCCGCCAATACACCATCTACCTCTCTTACCCCATAGAAGCGCAGTAATCGCCTGATATGCCTAAAATTCCCATCGATGAACACCAAGCGAGGATCATCAATAGGATTTTGAGAAAAAGCATCCTTATCTTGGTCAAAAGCATAAAGCTTTCCTTTCTCTCCCAATCGTTCCAGAAGGGCACGAGAATGCCCACCTCCTCCAAAGGTAGCATCTACATAAGTACCTTGAGGATTTATAGAGAGCCCCTCTAGGCTCTCGGCTAGTAGCACAGGCTTATGATAGCAATCCTTCTGGTACATCACCCATAATTTTTTCGGTTAGTAACATAAAATCAGCTTCATTGATGCTGTTAATCTCCTGATTATAAAGGTCTTTGTTCCAGATTTCAATGAAGTCCATCATAGGGGCTAGCACCACCTCTTTATCTATCTTACTGAAGTCATACAAGGGCTTGGGAATCACAAAACGCCCAGTGGCATCTATCTCTGTTTCCTTAACGCCTGCTGTATAACGCCGGAAGAAAGTAAGGTGTTGCTGGTTGAATAAGTTGAGTTTGGCTTTCATCTTCTCCATTATCCCCTGCCATTCTCCCTGTGTGTAGAGCTCTATACAAGGCTTATAGATAGAAGGCTTGAGGATAAGAGGCGCTTGTAACTCCTTATCCAACACGGACTTAAGCCCAACAGGCAAGGTAATCCTGCCTTTGGCGTCCGCTTTGCATTCGTAAGTTACATAGGTGTGAAGCATCTCTATTTTATTCTTGCGCCAAAGGTACAAACTTTTTCCCACTTTCCACCACTTTTTCCCACTTTTTTTATTAACACGGATTTTTTTGGGATCTGTATCTTCATTTTACTCCCACATATCACCTAGCTTCTCTGGCATCAGATTGGCTAGTATTAAGGATATATAAAGCTTTGAGGATTGGGAAGGGGCGGGGAGGGCTAGAGAGAAGGTCATAAAAAAACTCTCCCAAGTAAGGGAGAGTTTTGTATTAAGTTAAAATTATAAATATGAAAAGAAACAATATAAAATTCTAATAGAATTTACTTCTATTATCTTTGATTTCAGCGGTTTCCTCCAATGCGGAGAACAAATCTTGTGAAGCACGGCTAAGCTTTTGGTTTCTTAGGGTATTCATAAAGCTACTGTAATTATTGAGGTTAGGAGCAATCTCTTGCTTTATGACTTCGATTACATATACTCCATTATCTCCTACAATAGGTTGTGATACTTTGTTCAAAGGGAGCGCAAAAGCAGCACCCGCTACAGCACCTTCGCTTCCTTCTCCTCCTGAGAGGTAAGGATTTCTTGCGCTGAAGTTCTCACTGAGTTGTACCTGAGAGGCTCCTACAGCTTGAGCAATTTGTTCTAGGTTATTTCCTTTGAGTTTTTCAGAAAGCATTTGTGCTTTTTTCTCTTTGATAAGGATTGGTTCTACCCTAGGGCGAGCCTCTTGAACAGAAGCAGTTCCTTTGTCAATCTTCTTGGTGAGCTGAGCGATTACATAGCCTCCTTCTTTGAGGTCAAAGCGACTGATAGCTCCTACTTTAGTATCATCTTGGAAAGCCCATTTCACAAGGGCGCGGTTATTACCTAATCCTGGGATATCTTCATAGAGAGCCTCTAGGTTATTGGCAGGGAGCACGCTGAGTTGCTCTTTAGCAGCGATTTCAGCAAACTGTTTAGGGTTCTTTAGGGCATCTGCTTCAAAGGTAGTTGCTTTGGTTAGTATCTCAGCACGAGTAGCGGCTGAAGGTTCTATATTACGGGTAATGGTAGCCAGCTGTACGCCTTCTTTAAGGTCTGTTATTTTGACAATATGGAACCCGAAATTGGTTTCTACCAAGCCTATATCTCCTACCTTAGCAGAGAATACATAATCATTGAAAGCAGGCACCATCATTCCGCGAGAGAAGAAGTCCAGATCCCCTCCATTAGAAGCGTTAGAAGAGTCATCGGAGTTGGTTTGTGCTAGAGTAGTGAAGTCTCCTCCTGCTTTCACTTGAGCAAGTACGCTTTCAGCCTTAGCCTTTGCTTCTTCTTTGGTGCGTGTGATAGCACTGTTTCCAGGGAGGGAACCTTGGTAAGCGATTAGGATATGGCTTGCGCGAGCTTCTCCGTTAGGAATCTTGGAAAGCATACGAGAATATTTGTAGGCTCCAGCATCTTCGTAAGGACCGTAAAGCTCTCCTACAGGAAGGTTGTAGAGCATATCCGCAACAGAAGCAGGAAGCTTGTCCTTGCTTACATATAAGCTATCAAAAGGAGTATCCGAATTTTCATTTACAAAATCAGGAACTTTTTTAGCAGGGAGTTGGGCAAAACCAGGGAGGGTGTCATTCTGTCCTGTCTGTGCATTATAGATTACACGAGGTTTGTTCAGTGCCAGAAGGCTTTCTTCAAGGGCTTTTTTATCAGCTGCACTAGCTACTTCAGGAGCTAGGACGAACTGTATATTGCGCATTTCCTCTTGCTTGAATTCTTTAGGGTGCTTACGTACATAGTCTTGAATCTCTTGGTCAGAAATCTTCACTGAGCTATCGGTGATAGAGGTATAAGGAAGCCCTACATAGCGTAGATTAACGCGGTCAGCCTCTTGGTGATAAGCGGCTTCTCCTTCACGCAAAGTAACGCCCAGCCCCGCACGGATAAGGCTTAGGTAAGTTTCGCGCTTAGCAGCATCTACATAGGATTTTTCTTCCTTTAGCCATTGCTGATAGGTAGAAGGATTCAGTTGCTTAAGTTCGGCGATGAAAGCACCAAATTTGTTGGGGTCAAAAGCCCCTTTTTCATCTTGGAATTGAGGGTTGTTCGCATAACTAGGAATCTGAGCAATCAGGGCGATGATTTGTTCTTTTCCGATGGAAATTCCTAATTTTTCGAACTGCTGGTCAATGATTTTTGATTGTACATTTTGCTGCCAAAGCGCATTGACAATATAGTTCTGAGAGATGCCAGAAGCCCCCATATTACGGAGGGTATTTTCTACCTGTGTGGAGAACTCTAAGTAAGGTATTTTTTCTCCATTTACCTCTCCAACTACTAGCTGGTCAGGGGTTTGGGTACGACTGAAAATGCCCGAAATAACAAAGGCAAAAAGAGCTAATCCAATGACAAGGATTAGGAAAATGGTTCGTTTTCTAATTTGTTCAAGAACAGCCATAAAATGTAAGGTTATTTTTTATTCAATAAGGTTTGCCGTATCTATTATATACAGCGTGCGAAAATACGAAAATTTTAAAAAAAATAAAAATAATTGTCAATATTTATTTTTCTTCTGGCTAAAGGACGAAAACACGCACGGTAAGTACTTTGTTATCAGCGACTTCTTCCACCAGAAAGCGATATCCTTCTATGAGAATCTCCTCGTTTTTCTCAGGGATAGATTCGTGGATAGCGACCACTAGCCCTCCAAGGGTGTCATAATTCTCCTGTTCGGGTAGGGAGAATTTGTATTTTTCATTAAGATATTCTACTTCCAGGCGGGCGGAGAATAGGTATTCTTTTTCGGAAATCTGTATTTCTTTTTGTAGGTTCTTATCGTGCTCGTCTTCTATCTCTCCGAAGAGCTGCTCTACGATGTCCTCAAGGGTAATGAGTCCTGAGGTACCTCCATATTCATCAAAGACAATCGCCATACTCTGGTGCTTCTTGGTGAGTATATCCAGCACCTTGGAGATGTATATAGTCCCAGGAACCTGGGTAATAGGGCGGAGGAAGTCACGTATCTGCTTGGGGTTCTTAAAGAGGTCAAAAGAATGCACATAGCCTACTACCTCATCTATATTTCCTTGATAGACAGGAACTTTTGAGAAATTACTACTGACAAAAACAGCCTTGAGGGTTTCTATACTATCCTCAATCTCTACCGCTACCATTTCCGTGCGAGGGATCATAATTTCCCTTGCTTTTACCTCCGAGAAGCCTAATGCATTCTGGAACATCTGTACTTCTGAATCCATCTCCTTACTCTCAGGCATATGTTCTATCTGTTCGGAGATGTAGTTCTCAAGTTCTACTTTGGTGAAATTCAGGCGGCTAACGTCTCCTCGAGTATTGAAGAATACCCGAAGAATGGAATCGGAAATCCACATCACAAAAGAGGAGATAGGGGAGAAGATTACATAGAAAAAGTAAGCAAAGGGTCCTAATACCTTTAGCAGGGTATTGGCATAGATTTGGAAAAACACTTTAGGGAGGAACTCTCCTGTGATGACAATCACCAGTGTGGAGATGACGGTTTGCCACAGGATATTGTGGAACTGCTCAGGGAGTTGCTCGGTGATGAGGTTTCCCATAAGAATTCCATAGATGACTAAGGTAATATTATTGCCCACCAGCATTGTAGCAATGTACTTGGAAGGTGCTGAGGTGAGTTTTTCTAGAATTTTTCCAATAATTCCGTGCTGTTTCTTGTCAATTTCCAGTTGTACTTTATTGGAGGATACATAAGCAATCTCCATTCCTGAGAAAAAGGCAGAGAGTAACAGCAGGACAAAAATAAGAACTATATCCATAAGCAAATAGGCTTCCCTTGAGCTTGGAAGCGGGGCAAAGATACGAATTTTTCATCAAAAAAGCCCTGCTCAATAGGGTATTTATTCCTTAATAGGCAAGATTCCTGTAATTTTGTGAGCTTTTAGGCGAGAGAAGCTCTTGTCGAAATCCATTCCTATTCCCTTGGTGATGCTTCCTTGTAAGCTGTCTATATAAGTAAAAGGTTTTTCGGTGAAAGCCCATTCGCTATCGGCTTGCCAGAAGATTTGGGAGGTCTTGAGGATTTTGCCATCGTGAGTGATAAGTTCCACACTATCACGAAGTTCCACCATCTGAGTAGGGAGATAGTAAATGGCATAGTGTGACTTTATGGTATTCTTTCGGGCTTGTTCGTCAAAAAGGTCTAATACCAACCCTTGAGGGAACTCCTGATAGGCGAATTTTTCATTAGAAAAATCCAGCGAGAGGTTACTGGTGAGGATGGCTTTCACCTTAGCCGAGTCGGTATAAATCAGCTGGAAATCCTCCGTTTGGGCATAGGGGATTTTCCCTTGAGGAGCCTCTTTTTGCTTTGTTGCATTTTCACAAGAAAAGAACATAGCCAGGAGAGCTATCCACGCTATGTTCTTGAAAGAAAATATTTTATCAGCTATCATTTGAGTTCAGGTACTTTTACAGATTGTCCGATCCAACACTTGAAGCTAATGGTCTTTCCACTCATTCCTGAGCTGAATACATCGGCTTTGGAAGGGGCGAGCCGTTCGTAGTGAGCTGCGAGCTTCTCAAGTCCTCCTTTGCGGGCAGTGTTGGCAGCGAGCCAATATACAGCGCGCTTCTCGAAAGAGGTGGTTCCACACTCGTTGGCAGAGCTAGCGTATGCTTGTGCAATCACTTGGTAAGCACTGGAGTTAGAAGGGTTATAGCTAAGAGCCTTCTGAGCGTAGCTTACAGCAGTACTTCCTGTGTATTTGGCAGCTATTTTCACCAGATAAGAGGATTTTTTTAGGTTGTCTTTCTCTAAATCTACAGCTTGGTTAAAGTACTTAACGGCTTCGGCATTTTTCTTCTGTTTCTCTTTCATAATACCCAAGTATAGGGCAGAGGAAGCAGAGGGCGAAAGCTGATAAAGGCGTTCTACCAATTGTACAAAAAGAGGGTTTTGAGTACATTCCTTATCAGACATTTTGCTAGCGGCACGGCGTAGCCACTCTATATTGTCCTTGTTAGCCTCATAGTTCTTTTCGTATAAAGGAATAAGGTTGGAGCAGTCCGCAAGCTGTCCGAGCTTGCTATCTACATTCTCGGAGATGCTCTTGAGGTTGCCCACACGAGTACGTGCTACTTGGAGCTGGTTCTTCTCCTTATCGGTGAGTGTGCCTGCTTCTTCTTTGGGGAGTAACTCATTGATAGTAAGAGATACTTTTCCGTTTTGTTCTTCTATAATCTCGGACACATTATCATAGGTATCGAAGATTTCTTGTAGTGTTTTTTTCTTCTCGTTATATAGGTCAATAGCTGAGGCAAAATACTGGTAGATGATCATATCATCGGTAAAGAGGTCTTTGTTCAGCTGGAAGGTCTTATCAAGGAGGTTATAGAGCTCCTCTCGGGTTCCTAAGTTATAGTCTATAAGAATTCCTGACTGGCGGATGTTGAGGTCTCCTTCAGTGAGCTTATTGGGGAAATACTTATGGAACTTATTGTAGAGTTCTTGCAAATCCTTAATATACTTAGCCTTATCAGTACCTTGCTGGATTTTGTCCCTGAGGATGCGCTCTCCGTAAAGGAAAGTGGATTGGTAGAGTTCAGGGCAGTTGTCATAGACAAACTTCCAAGGCTCATAGGCTTCATTGTAGTTTTTTACTTTGGCAGCTTCTACAAAAAGAGAGGCTTTCGACTGGCATTCTTCTTTCTGAGCGTAGCCCGCTAGAGAGAGGAAGGCGAATAATGAGGTAGTGAGGATTCTTTTTTTCATTTTTTCGGGTTAAAAGGTTATTAATATACTAAGGGCTTTATTCAAAGCCCTTAAGATGTTTTATTTATGGAATCAATAAGGTTTCTTTTAGTGATAACGAGACCTCTGGAACCATTTATCATTTAAGGTAAGGGCAACCTTCAGGGCAAAATAGTTTTCTTTGGCAAGGGAAGTCTGTCCTTTACTTCCCCAAACGCCTCCTAGGGTAACATTAGAAAATCCTTGTATAGGAAGGCTAGCACCAAAAGTTATGCCAAAGTCATTTACAGGGGTATCTCTGAGGCTAATTCCGGTGGATTCATAGTAGAAGCCAGCCCGATAGGTAATTCGTTTCCAGTATTTTGAATAAGCGGAGTAATGAGGCAGATAGAAACCTCCTACACTGAGCTTATAACCATTATTATAGGTAACAAAATCAGAAGTTACAAAGGGATTGGAGAACTCACTGAGGTTCACAAAGCTGATATCGGCTCCTACAAACCACTGCTGTTGCTTACCCATTCCTGCCGATAAGGTCAGTTCGGAAGGGGTAGTTAGGTGTGTGCGGGCTAGCTCGCCTAGGTCAAAGGTACGCTTATCCATCTGTACGAGTCCGTTCTGGGAGCTTCTTAGGGTACTCACGGAGCGCGAATTGGTAGTTCGTATAGTTCCCTTTGGGGTATAGCTTACTCCAGAGGATATGAAATATTGCTGGTTAAGGTCTCTCTCATACTGAAGTCCTAAGCTGTAGCTACCTCCTCTGAAGAGGGATTCACTTTCTTCACGGGTAGGGTATAGGAGATTGGTAGCTCCATACTGGTTTTCATAGTTAGCTTTTCCAAAATCAAAGGCGCCACTTACCCCTAAGCGAAGTCCTTTGTATAGGTGAGCTCCTACAGCTAGGTAGGCGCGATTCACCCCTCCGCTACCTTCGTATAGATATTGGGTAGTCTCTGTACGGGTGCTTAGCCTATATCCTATAGAGCTATAGGGTTGTAGCCCTACCGATACCCCTACTCCTTTATATACAGGGAAAGAAAGGCTGAGGTAGTCCATCTGGAAAGTACGTTCCATATAAGAACTTCCTTTTCCCTTAATGGAACGGATATCATAGGAGACCCCTAGGGCGTAGGTTGTCAGCTTGAGCTTTCCTAATGAAGCAGGATTACGTACATCCACACGGGTGGAATCCGCATAGGCAGAGATGCCTCCCATTAGGGCATTTTCTATATTCCCTGAAAAGCGCTTCACGCCTAACCCGTAATAGGAATAAGGGGAATTGATTCCTTTCTGGCTATAGCCCCAAAGACTACTACATAAGGCTAAAACGAACAGATAACTTCTTAACATACTTAGCAAAATAGCTCTATCTATGAATAACTTCTATAAATAGAAAAAGATTTGCAAATATCCAACATTTTTGTAAGTTATGCAAGTGAAAACCTTAGTGAAGATGTTAAATTTTTGTTTATAATAAAAAGCAGGAATAAAAAGTAATTGAAAAACAGCTATATAGACAAAAAATAGAAAAAAGATAAAAAAAATAACGGAAAAGGCTTGTAGGTTTCAAAAAAAGTCGTACCTTTGCACCCGAAATAAGTGAATGACTCACTTGACTGGGTGCCTTAGCTCAGTTGGTAGAGCAAAGGACTGAAAATCCTTGTGTCCCTGGTTCGATTCCTGGAGGCACCACCACCCAAAAAGCCGCTTTGTATAAAGTGGCTTTTATTATTTATAGCCTATGATAGAGATTGCATTAGCCTCAGGCAAAAGCCTCTTTTTTGCCTCAGATAATCACTTAGGGATGCCTTCCCTTGAGCAGAGCCACCAGCGAGAACGCCTTTTTGTACAATGGCTAGAGGAAATAGCTCCTAAGGCAGGAGCTCTCTTTCTATTGGGGGACTTATTTGACTTCTGGTTCGAGTACAAGCGCGTGGTCCCTAAGGGGTTTGTGCGTGTGCTGGGGAAGCTTGCACAGCTGAGGGACCAGGGGCTCCCTATCTATTTCTTTGTGGGAAATCACGACCTATGGATGGGAGATTATTTTGAAAAAGAATTGGGGATTCCTGTCTTCTATAAGCCTCAAGAGGTGTCCTGTGCAGGGAAGCACTTTCTTATAGGGCACGGCGATGGGCTGGGTCCTGGGGATAAGGGGTATAAGCGTATGAAAAAAGTCTTTACCAATCCTTTTTGCAAGTGGCTTTTTCGTTGGTTACACCCTGATATAGGGGTGAGCCTAGCGCAATATCTTTCAGTGAAAAATAAGTTGATTTCTGGGGCTGAGGATGTGCATTTCTTGGGAGAAGATAAGGAATGGCTGGTGCAATACTGTAAGCGGAAGCAAGCCCAGAAGCATTATGATTACTTCCTTTTTGGTCATCGCCACCTGCCTATGACTATAGACCTCGGTGGGGGAGCTACCTATATCAATACAGGAGACTGGATACACTACTATACCTATGCGGTCTTTGATGGGCAGAAATGTCAGTTAGTGGTTAGGGACTAGAGGCGGGGGGTGAGTCACCCCTGACAATTTATTTTTTTTTAGAAAAAAAGGAAGTAGTTCATCATATCCTGCTGGTCCCCTTCCTCCTTGTTCGCAATGTGATGCATTACTCTATAATCATTCAAAAGAAAATGACATGTT
>NZ_CAURLX010000041.1:0-19625 GCF_963525585.1 uncultured Capnocytophaga sp.
TTGATTGTCAGGATGATTTTTAAGCATTTTTTGCAGTGTAAAGACTTTTAAAAAGTGTTGTAACGCCTCTTATGGGGTTGTTTTACCTTAAGATTAGGTATTATTATTGCAAAGGCAACCTATTTACTGCCTATAAAAGCCAAGCATTCTACACCATTGATCCTCAAAAAATATTGCTATGTAAAAAAATAATTTCCTTATATCCCTTAATTGTTCCATTTTTTTTCGTAATTTTGCTAAAACATTTCGAGGGAACAATCCCATAGATCAATACTAGACTTGTTCTCTTCTGTAATAAACTAATTCCGTTAAATCTAAATTTAATATCATATGGATGCAAATAAAGTAGATACTTACCTTATTGCCAATGGAAAGTTCTTCAAACCAGAACAAATTCCTTTTATTCGCGAAAAATTACTTTCCTTAGATGAATCAAAATGGGTTACCCTTCAATCCCTTCCTCTTAAGGATACTACCACCTCTCTTATATTATCTATTCTCATTGGAGGATTGGGAGTAGACCGTTTCTATATAGGAGATACCGGTTTGGGTATTTTTAAGCTATTGACCTGTGGAGGTTTTGGTGTTTGGACTATTGTGGATTGGTTCCTTATTATGGGAGCTACCCGCGAAAAGAACACCAATTTGTTATTATCAGCTATTTAATTCATTGAACTACAGGAATTTTTATATTCTTGTCATTCTCCTATCTCTTGCTGGCTGGAGTTGGCTACTATATCATATGCTTTCTCCTGAACAAGAGATGGGAGTCTCCCTATGTATCTTCAAGGGAGTTACAGGGCTTCCTTGTCCTGCTTGTGGTACTACCCGTTCTACCGTTTCCCTACTCAAGGGTTCTTTCTATGAGGCGCTTTATACCAGTCCTTTAGGCTTTATCGCTTCTGCCCTATTGGTATTGGTTCCGTTATGGTTATGTTTTGACCTATATCATAGAAAAACTAGTCTTTTTGAATGCTACACCACTTGTGAGAGTTTTCTCAAGCGACCTTTGGTTTTTACCTCTTTCTGTGTCCTGATACTCCTGAATTGGTTATGGAATCTTTATAAGGGCTTATAATTGGGTCATTGGCTCATTGCCTATTCCTTTTATTTTTTCACCAACCTATTGGTCATTAGCGTCGTAAAGAGTACTATACTAATAGAACTGATGGGCATCAGAATCGCCGCTACTACAGGCTCCAAATGTCCTGTAACAGCAAAAAGGGTACCTATACAATTATATAATAGAGAGAGGACAAAACTCATCTTGATGACCCGCATCGTCTGCTTGCTCAGCGTAAGAAAGCGCGGAAGCTGCCCTATCTCAGATGCCTGAAGAATCGCCTCACAGGCTGGAGAAAAGGTATTGCTATTTTCTGCTACCGCACAGCCTACTTGGGCTTGCTTGAGGGCGCCTGCATCATTCAGCCCATCGCCAAGCATCATCACCCGCCTGCCTTCTTTCTGTAATTGCTCTATATAATGGAGCTTATCGGCTGGACTTTGATTAAAGTGTAAGGCTATTTTGTTAGAAAGCTGTCTCTCTAAAAATGTTTTTTCTGCTTCTGTATCCCCTGAAAGGAGTGCTAAAGTATAGCCTTTGTGCTCCAACTCGTGGAAAACGGCAAATATATGCTCCCTATAGGGGTTCTTAAAAGTATATTTGCCCATTAACTGCCCATTGATAGCTACATATACCGCTGTTTCATCTTTGTTTTCCTTATTCGTTACAAACTTAGCCGAGCCTATTTTTATATGATCCTTACCCGAGATAGCCTCCATTCCCTTACCTATATGCTCTTCATAGCTATCAAGAGGGTGTATATCCTCCTGCTTATGATAGTCATATAACTGACGAGATAGGGGGTGATTGGAGTTCCGTAATACACTCTTGAGCAAGGAACGTTGTTGGGCACTCATCACTTGACCTTCATAGGTAATTTCTTGGGTATTACTCTGGGTTATGGTACCTGTTTTGTCAAAGATAAGGGTATCTACCTGAGCCATCTGTTCTATAGTCTGGGTATCCTTGAGGTAAAAATGGCGTTTGCCTAAGAGCCGGAGCATATTGCCCAAGGCAAAAGGGGCAGAAACCGCCAAAGCACAGGGGCAAGCGATGATAAGCACTGCCGTAAAGGCATTGAACGCCTCGGTAGGGGTACCATAGTAAAGCCAAAAGGATAAAGTTAGGAAGGCTATGAGCAGTACAAAGAAGGTAAAATACTGGCTGATTCTATCAGTAAGGGTTTTGATACCTTCGTTTTTATTCTTTTGGAAGGATTCTTGGCTCCACAGCTGGGTGAGGTAGCTCTGGGAAACGGTCTTGGTGGCTTCTATCTCTATAGCCGCTCCCTTATGACGCCCCCCTGCAAAGAGCTTGTCCCCGCTGTTCTTTTCTGTCCATTTGGATTCGCCTGTTACAAAGCTGTAATCTATCTGACCTACGCCACGAATAAGCACGGCATCTACAGGTATCAGCTCCTCGTTACGAATGAGTAAGCGGTCACCCTCCTTGATATCATATACTTGAACACTCTCTTCCCTACCTCCTTCTATTCGGGTTACTCCTATAGGAAAATAGCTTTTGTAATCTCGCTCAAAAGAGAGAAAAGAGTAGGTACGTTGCTGAAAGAATTTGCCTATAAGCAACAAAAAGACCAAAGAAGCTAAGCTATCAAAGAAGCCCTGTCCCCTACCCGATATGATGTCATAAGTACTGCGGACAAACATAGTGAGGATACCCAAAGCCAAGGGAATATCAATGGTGAGAAAGCGGTTGCGAATCCCCTTGTAGGCGGATACAAAGTAATCGGTAGCTGCATAGAACATCACCGGCAAGGAGAAAGCAAACATCAGCCAGCGGAAGAAATCCTTATACCGATTGAACCAAAATTCGTTGTCCTCAAAGAAGCCAGGGAAAGACAGTAGCCCTATATTTCCAAAGGCAAACCCTGCTACGCCTAACTTGTACAGGAGTTGTTTTTGTCCCTTTTGGTCTTTCTTTTGCTTGTAATCGTCCAAACTGATATAAGGGGCATAGCCGATTTGGGCAAGAAGCTCCACCAACTCCTTCAGGGTGATTTTGTCTTTCTGAAAACTAATTCGTGCTGTTTTCTTAGGAAAATCTACTAAGGCGTGTAGTACGCCCTTATGTAATTTCTGCAAGTTCTCCAATACCCATATACACGAACTACAGTGAATATGTGGGATATAGAGAGAAACGATTTGGGTATTTTCCTCATCAAACTCCAGTAGCTTAGCCACTATCTGGGGATTGTCCAAGAAATGGTACTTCTCCTGAGCCTCTTCAGGACGTGCCCCGGGAGTTTGCTCATAGGTATAATATTTGTCCAACTTATTGGCAGAGAGAATCTCATAGACCGTTTGGCACCCTTGACAGCAGAAGTGCTTATCATCAAATACAATAGGGTGCTTAGGGTCACAATCATTTCCGCAGTGATAACAATACATAGTTATTAGGTGTAAGCCACACAGGCAATTAACGGTTAGAGGCTAACCTTCTATTAATAATGGGTAACAGTAAAAACGACAATCCCCCAAAGAGGATAATCATCAGGAACTGGGCAATCCATATCACCCAGCCCAAGGCTGTGCCTACCGTCTCAGTTACGCCAAAAAGCAATAACACCTTGGCAATAAAGAGCGGATAAGCCCCTAAACCTCCATTGGTAAATACAATGGCAAAGCTCCCTATCACAAATGCTGTAAGTACTTGTATGATGGACAGTTCCTTAGTTTGTTCCATAGAAAAAAACACCACATAGAACATCCAAAAATACATAAGCCAAATAAATAGGGTATGGGCTATAAACTGCCATTTTTTCTTCAAATGGAGAATGGAAAATATCCCCTCCTTGATTCCTGAGAGCATTTTACGTACTTTCTGTGCAAAGGAGGAAGTAGAACGATAAATCCAATATACTCCCCCTAAAAATAGAAGCCCTAAAACCAAAAGTACGACTATAATATAGGAAAAAGTAAGATAGCCTTCTAAGAAATGCCATACCAAGTCAAACTGGAAGACAAAGACAACAGCTATAAATAGCAGTAAAATACACATATCTATCACCCGCTCAGTAAGGATAGTTCCGAAAGCCTTGTCAAAGGGTACCTTATCATACCGATTGATAAGCAAAGCACGGCTGACCTCTCCCGAACGTGGCACGGTAAGATTAAGCAAATACCCAATAAAAACTGCCAAAACCAAGTTGTATCGCTTAGGGAAATAGTGCATAGAAGCAAGCGTGTATTGCCAGCGAATCCCGCGAGATACGTGGCTTAGGAAGCCCATTGCTACCGAGAGCCATAAGTAGGAATAATCTGCCTTAAGGAACTGTTCCTTGATAAGTGCTAGCTCCTCTGTACTAAACTGGGCAAAAGCGTACCAACACAAAAATATCCCCAATAGCAGGGGAAGCACCAGTTGTAGGGTCTTCTTAAGGTAGTTATTGTTTGCTGTCATCTAAGCATATTTTTGGCAGTGCAAAGATATAAATTAATTTGTACTTTGCCATTCCAAAATTAATAGTTATTTTTGCATCTTATTAGAACCTATTGAAACAAGCCTAATTATAATAAAGAAGAAAATCATTATATCTCTTAAGACAAAAAATATTGACCTTATGTAGATATATTCACTCAAGGAACTGGAAACATATCAAAACTAAATGAATTATAAAAAATACCAACAATGAAAAGAGTCATATTTTTAGTAGCAACTGCCGTCCTTACTTTAGCTTCTTGCGGAAAGAGCGATGACAACCCTACTCCTAATAATCCTGAACCTCCTAAAACCACTACAGTAAAGAGAATTAAAGAGGTAAAGATTACCTATTTAAATAGAAAAAAGAACCCTAATGGCGACCCAACCTATTTTCTAAATGGCGAACCTAAGTTTATATATACTTTAGAAAATGGAGTCTTTGCTTATGAATATGACACACAAGGGCGCATTTCAAAATTCACTTCTGATAAAGGAGGTGAACAAGTAACCTATGAATTTAGTTATCCTCAAGGAAAAATTATAGCAAATAGTGGAAAACAAAATTTTGAATTTCCTTTAGATAATAAGGGTTATCTAAGAAAAATAGATAGTGATAGTTATCTCACTTATGATGAAAAAGGTCAGCTGTCTAAAATTGACGATAGTAAATTTATTTGGAAAGATGGCAACCTAATCACTGAAACACATACTTCTTCAGGACAAGAAGAAATTCAAGGAATGAAATTTTCTTATTACCCTAACGAAAATAAGAATCGCTTTTTTATCTTCAACGGCGAAAGAAAAGATGAAATAGATGTTTATACTACCTATTTTTATTTGCTAAATGCACTTCCGGTAGGTGTCCCTACTAAAAATCTATTGGAGTCTATCTATCATTCTTATACAGACGAAGAGGAAAAAGTATCGTATGCCACACTTATAAAATTTACTTATGCTTATGATAAAGACGGCTATGTAAGTCGTATAATCGAAAATCGTTCTGGTGATGATGACGGACTAAGTATCTCTTCTGGTTCAACCTCAAATAAAGATGTGGAAAAATTAGAAACTCTAATTGCTAAAATAAAGGCAGGTACTGTCAAAAATATGACTTACAAAGAGTTCACTAATGCCAATGGCACTTATAAGTTTAGTATCACCCATAAAGAGCACATCACCAAAGATACTAAAGGCAAACCTATTGATGTAAAATACGAGCAAGAGAGAATTTACACCTTTTCTTATAAAGAAGAAAGTGGCAAGAGAAAGTATTTGGATAGAAAAGTAATAAAATTTACCAAACAAGACGCCTCTACTATCTACGAAATTAGCTATTATTAAAACTCAAAACTTATAACTAACAACAAATAAATGTACAGAACGCATACTTGTGGAGAGCTACGACTCTCGCACGAAAACCAACCAGTAACCCTCAGCGGATGGGTACAACGTATCCGCAATAAGGGATTTATGATTTGGGTAGACCTACGTGACCGCTATGGCATCACCCAGCTTATATTTGATGAAGAACGTACTAATAAAGCCGTATTCGAGCAGGCGAAAACCCTCTCACGTGAGGACGTGATTCAAATTCAAGGTACTGTGATCAAGCGCGAGGCTGCCAATGCTCATATCCCTACCGGAGAAGTGGAAATCCTCGTTTCGGCGCTTACCTTGCTCAACCATTCCGAGATTCCTCCCTTTACCATTGAAGACAATACCGATGGTGGTGAAGACCTCCGTATGAAATACCGTTACTTGGACATTCGCCGTACTCCCGTACGTGATAACCTTATTTTCCGCCACAAGGTGGGTATGATTGTGCGCAACTACCTCTCTGCTCAGGGCTTTATAGAGGTGGAGACCCCTGTACTTATCAAATCAACACCCGAAGGCGCTCGTGACTTTGTAGTGCCCAGCCGTATGAATGCTGGTGAGTTCTACGCACTTCCACAATCCCCACAAACCTTCAAGCAACTGCTAATGGTAGGCGGATTAGACAAATATTTCCAAATCGTAAAGTGCTTCCGTGATGAAGATCTCCGTGCCGACCGTCAGCCAGAGTTTACCCAAATAGACTGCGAAATGTCGTTTGTAGAACAAGAGGACATCATCCAAACCTTTGAAGGATTGGCAAAACACCTCCTCAAAGAACTCAAAGGCTTAGAGTTCGGGGCTTTCCCTCGTATGACCTATGCCGAGGCGATGAAAACTTACGGCAACGACAAACCCGATATCCGTTTCGGTATGAAATTCGGCGAACTCAACGACCTCGCTCAACACCGCGATTTCAAGGTATTCAACGAAGCTGAATTAGTTGTAGGGATTGCCGTACCTGGTGCCAACAGCTACACCCGCAAAGAGATTGATGCTTTGGTAGAATGGGTAAAACGTCCGCAAGTAGGCGCTTCCGGAATGGTATATGTAAAATGCAATGAAGATGGTAGTTTCAAATCGTCAGTAGATAAATTCTATAACGAGGAAGACCTCAAGGCGTGGGCAGAGCGCACTGGCGCCAAAGCAGGCGACCTTATCTGCATCCTTTCAGGCAAGGCAAACAAGGTACGCGGGCAACTCAGCGCCCTCCGTATGGAACTCGCCGAGCGTCTCGGCTTGCGCAAACCTGATGAATATGCCCCACTTTGGGTAGTAGATTTTCCACTTTTGGAGTGGAGCGAAGAGGAAGAACGCTTCTTTGCGATGCACCACCCTTTCACCTCGCCTAAACCTGAAGATATTCCTCTGCTTGATAGCAACCCAGGTGCAGTACGTGCCAATGCTTACGACCTCGTGCTCAATGGCAACGAAGTAGGTGGTGGTTCTATACGTATCTTTAACCAAGAGTTGCAAGCCAAAATGTTTGAGTTGTTAGGCTTTACTCCAGAGCAAGCACAAGCACAATTTGGCTTCTTGATGAACGCCTTCCGATACGGTGCTCCTCCTCACGGTGGTTTGGCTTTTGGCTTCGACCGATTGGTAGCACTCCTCGGCGGACAAGAAACCATACGCGACTTTATCGCTTTCCCTAAAAACAATAGCGGTCGCGATGTGATGATTGATGCCCCCTCCCCTATCGATGAGGCGCAACTCAAAGAACTAAGCATTCAATTAGCAAATTAAAAATTAAAATTCTTTTAATGACTAAGAAAATCCCAGCTCTATTTGTAGGACACGGCAATCCAATGAACGCTCTTGATGAGCAAAATCCTTTTAACCAAAAGTTTGCCGAAATCACACAGACTTTTGATAAACCAAAAGCTATCTTGTGTATTTCTGCTCATTGGTATAGTGAGGGGTTATTTATTATGGGAAACCCTAATCCTCCAATGATTTATGATTTCTACGGATTTCCAAAAGCTCTCAGCGAAGTGCAATATCCCGCTAAAGGTTCTCCAGAGTTAGTAGCACAAGTGCAAGAACTACTTGCGGATACTGACCTAAAAGTAGACCCCGAACGCGGATTTGACCACGGCGCTTGGGCGGTATTAAAGTTCTTGTACCCAAAGGTAGATATTCCCGTAGTACAACTGAGCTTAGATGCTACCAAGCCTGCTCAATGGCACGCCGATTTAGCCAAAAAACTTGCTCCCTTGCGCAAACAAGGAGTATTGATTTTAGCAAGTGGGGATATTATACATAACTTGCGCCTGATGAACTTTCGTTATATCAATGATTTAGATGCTGGTTATGATTGGGCTTTTGCCTTTCGTGATCAAATCAATAAAACGATAACCGATAATAACTTAGAGGCATTAGTACATTTTGAGCAATTCGGAGAAAACGCAAAACTATCAGTCCCCACCCCCGATCATTACTTGCCTTTGCTCTATGTAATGGCTTTGCGAGAAGAAGATGATGAAGTGCTGATTTTCAATGATTCAATCGTAGGAGGCTCTATCAGTATGACCTCAGTACTCGTGGGAGGAAAGTCTTAGCTCATAAGAATTAAACCTATAACAAAGGCTGTCGCAAAATAAGATTTGCGACAGCCTTTGTTGTTTCTCTCCATAAAAATCATTACCTTTGCCTTTTATTAAAAACAAATCCCTATGAACAACAACCATCCTCCTATCGAAATCCCCGAAAACTGGGACTTCTACCGTACTTCTTTCGGCGAAACTCCCGTCTCTATTCGGCTGAATTTAGCACTGGAAGACATCGCTCCTATCGCAGATTTTCCCGTGGTAGTGCGTGCCATTGTGAAAATGCAACACCCTTACGATAATGGCTTTTCATCTCAAGAAGAGTTCGAAACCCTTGCAGATATCGAGGACACTCTTTACGATACCATCGAAAGTGCAGGAGCTATTGGGGTTGCCATCGTTACTGGAGGTGGTAACCGCGAAATCTATAGCTACTGCAAAGATGCCGAAACCGTTGTAAAAGCTTGCTATAAAGCAATGGAAGCTTTCCCATCCTATGAGTTTAAGTGTCTTTCAGCAAACGACCCTCAGTGGAAAGAATATTTGCATACACTCTACCCCAATGGCGTAGAAATTCACCAAATTCTTAACCGAATGGTGATTGAACAACTAAAAGAAGGGGGTGATCCCCTCGAAAAACCACGTGAAATCGACCACTGGGTATATTTCGGTGAAGAAAATGAACAAAAAGCCTTTATCGAACTGGTGAAAAGCTCAGGTTTTAAAATCCTTTCAGCCAAATACAACGAAGAAAACAACCCCGAAAGCCGCTATGTACTCAATTTCTCTCGCGAAGACCACATCGAGCACATCGAAGAAATCGTATCTGACCTGATTGAACTCTCCCTCCAATTCAATGGTTACTATGACGGCTGGGGATGTAATATTATTACTGAATAATAGATAAAAAATACTATCTTTGTCCTTTCTTAAAAATCCACTTAATTATGGGATATTATATTTTTACTTACGGAGTGAAAACTCCTGAAATCAAAGCTGTTTTTGGCTCTAAAGATGAAGCCCTTTTGCAAAAGGTAAAAGCCAATGATGTTTTCGAAAACTATGCCGAACAAAACCAAGAAACCTCTCAAGCCCTTATCGATATTATAATGGGTAATCCTTACACCTTGGAGGGGTATCACTACGGGTATGCTTTTATCGGAATTTGCGCTACTTTAGGAGAAACCTTGCCCAAAACACAAGAAATTAAGTTAGGGTATATAACCGAAGTTATCAACGAAACTGTTGCCGAAGATTATGATATTGAGATTGATATAGAGACAGAGTTATTCCCTGCTGATTATGCCGACCCTTTTCCGCTACCTCTAATAGCCGATTTCCCTATGATAGACCTATTAGACAAGAAAAGACTTGAACATATAGCCTCTTTGTTTGCCAAAGTTCATAAAACGGAGGATGAAATAGAAGCTATGTTAGATGGAGATGATGAAGAAAAAGGCTTTGCTTATGAGGCCATTATGGGGCTAAAAGAAAATATAGATTTTTGCCTTAAAAACGGATTAGATATGGTAGTTTTTTGCCATTAACAAAATACAAAAAGAAGAAAGGCTGTTACAAAATTTAGTTTGCGACAGCCTTTGTTATTTTTAGTAACTTTTTAGTTCGTTGAGGTGAGAAGGAACAGCTATTTTATACCAATCCCATCCATAATAATCTATGAGCAACAGCAAAGCCAAGAGCCTAAGAGGTGTTTGTGCAAAGTACATTTCATCTTTCTTCTTAACAATCCAGTCATACCAATCAGAGTGTTTATCAGTAATTTTTATGCTGTATTTTCTACTGAGTATCTCCTTAATAGCTAATGCCGAAAAGTTGTCCATAAACTTATCTTCCCAGCTCTCATCTACTATTTTTCCATTTTCCTTCAAATAACTTATAGCCAATAGTGAAAGAGGGTCATTGGCAACAGTAACTTCCTCATTCTTTTTCATATAAATGAGGTAATCTTCATCTTTGTCAAGTAAAAACACTTCATATCCTTTCTGGTAGAGTATCTCTATAGCATTATTGTAGGTATTAGGAGCATCTGTTATAGTCATTTTGAGATATTTTAAAAAGAGATAATTTAATCAAAAACTTTGATAGCTTCATATATACTAACTACAAAATATAGAATAAACAAAGCGCAAAACAGATTCCCGCCATAGCACCTCCAAAACCAAAAAGCCTTTGCAAAAGAAAGCCTATAACCATTAGTGAAAAGGCTAAGAGATTAATAACTATAATTATTGTTCTAAAAGGTGTCATAGCAGTATAAGTTCAATAAGGTAAAGTTACAAAAAAGGAAGGAAAACTTGACGCATCCTCCCGAGAAATTTTATCTTATCAACAAGCATAGACTATTAGATTTTGATTATTGTGATAGATCAATATGGTTTTATGGTACAAAGATAAATCCACTTGTACCATATCAGAGCATTGATGAATGAAAAATTTAGTTTTCTGCGTTAGATGTGATGAAGATTGTTTTGAGAAAATGTGCTATTACTCCCCAATCATCATAATTATGCAAGCCAGATGGATGAGGAATACCAATAATAGGGATTTTTTCCCATAAACCCATCTTGATAGTTTGTTTACATTGGTATGGTTTACCGTTGATCACGTGTGAGGGTGAAAAAGAAACTACAGCGTCAAAACTAAATTTTAGATCTAATCTGTTAAAACAATCAGGGATAGAAAAACAAACAACTACTTTTGGACGAAATATATCTGTGATTACCACCTTTGTAAAATCCAAGCATTTGTCAATAGCTGGTTGAATATTGGGTATATGTTCCAATTGTTGAATTTTGTTACTTCCGAAATAGACCGCATTCATAAATATGAAATTACCATCCTCCATTGGTTTCGTGTAATTTGCAAACTGCATGGCATTATAAAGGCGATACCAAATTTTCCAAGGGTCTCGATATCTTGCACCTTCTTCATAAAAGGAAGGGTTACCTTCCCAAAAGCGTTTTCGTTCTACTTCTGTATAGCCATAGTCTTCGTGGGCATTATAGCCTAAGAACAAAACATCGGGTTGTTTATCTAACACAGGTTTTGATTGAAAAACACTGCAACAACGACCTCCCTCTCCCAGATTGGGAGCTGTTGCTTCCAAAAAAGTACAAACCTCTTCTACCCATTTTTGATAAGAGTTTGTTTTGAACTCATTACATTTTACGTCTTCTTTTAGTATCTGCTTTTGTACTTCTGTTAATTTTTTCCCCATCTGTAATTAAAAATTAGGTATAATTGTTAACAATAAAACTTTCCTTAAAGTCAATTAAAATTTACGACAGTATCATCAGAAAATTGTCACTTCCTAAAAATGGTCTATAGTTGCTTCGTCTGTTTTATTAATATTTTTCATCAGCTATTAGGCTCTTTAGATAAAGTAAATATTCCCATACGCCATATATCATTATCAAGTACAGGAGGAAGTGTAGATCCTTTGTATTCTTCTCTTGGAATAAATTGTGTGTGTAAAATCCCATCTAAGTAGATAGGAGTCCCCTTTGCCTTAGTATTAGGCACCATAAAATAAAACTGATTCATACTTCTTAGTTCTTAAAATATATTTCTGCCCCAAACCTTTAATAATACTCTATTTTTCGTTGTGTTACTCGAGAGGTCAATTTCCCTTCTATTTTATCCTTCAGATAAAGAATGCTTTTGATATAATTACCTTGCTTATCATAAGTGTATTCATACCAGAGTTCTTGTTCTGGTTGAAGGAAGGGTTTCTTTTTAATGGTTTGAATATCTCCTTTTTTATTATAAGTATATTCTCTTGCCTCTCCTAAAATCCCTTTTTCTTCCTCATAAATTATACGCCCTTTTGAATCATACTTATAGATTGTTTCCTCCCCTAATTTAATTTCTTTTTTGCTTATAGAAGAAATTTCTTTTATTTTTTGCCCTCTATCATTATAAGTAATATGATAGTATTTATAAGAAGGGAGGTCTGCTCTGCCCCATCTCTTTTCTATTACATTCCCTCTTTCATCATACTTATAACAATCTATATATTTTTTTATATCTCCCGTATATTGAGTAATGGTTTTCTCTTTATGGTTGTAGATAAGAGAATCTATTTCTGTATCTTCATACCTTCGTGTGCCTATAATATAACCTTCTTCATCGAAATCAATAATAAGAGGAAGACCATTTATTGTTCTGAAAAATGTACCTTCTCTTGGCAAAACAACAACCCTATCCGACTTCTTTGCTGAGCCATCTTCTGCATACTCATAGTAATCAAAGATTTCTTCCAATCGTTTTACTTTCCCGCGCAAACCCAATAGCTCCCAATCCGTTTTTTTAAAGTGATTGCCTTGAAAATATTGAACTGATTCTCCTTGTTGATGGGGATTCTTTACATTTTTTCTCCCGCAAGCAACTAGGCTAAGGCTTATCAATAGGAGAAACATAATATATCTTTTCATAAAAGTCTTTTTGTATATGGTTTCTATATAATTTTGTTCTTTTCTATTTTTTAACTTTGCAAATATACATCTTTTTCCTCATAACTCACAAATATTTTTATATTCTTAAAATAAAATTACTACCTTTGCCATTTCTTAAAAGCAATTCCCTATGAACAACAACAAAGTTGATGTTTATCTATCACCTTCCTATAATGTAATAAATGAAAAATAAATAAAAAAAGGCTATCGCAAATTTTATTTTGTAATAGCCTTTACCAATTAAAACCTAAAAATATCTTTACATTTTCTATGCTTCAGATAGGCAGAAGGACTATTAAACCCAATTGATTAATTACTAAACCGATTTTTAGCTCCTATAATAATCCTCTGCATATAGCTAATTCCTCACAAAGTCCTTTTCAGAAATTCATTATAATACTTCTGTTCTTTAGGAAACACAAATTGATTATTCCGAAACAGCCTTTTTCTCTTTATCCTTACTTCCCCTTCTATTAGGTGTGGCTTGCGCTAATCGTTGTTTATTAGCAGACATCGTGTCTTCTATCAATTTTGTTAGTAAGGAGATAAAATTCTTCGTTTCAGTAGATGGATTTATTACATTATAAGCAAAAACAACTCTTGTTAATTGCCTATATAGTTCTTCCGTCTCCTTACGCACCTTTTTTACATCAATCGAACTATTTTTTAGCTGTTTTTCAGCCCTGACATCTAATAGTTCTTGATATTTAGCATTGATTTCTTTCAGAGGTGCAACTGCATTTATTGTTCCTAAAGTGGTCAAAAGCTCTCTGATTTCGGGCTTCTCTAAGTCTTTTATCAACGCATCTACTGCCTGCGACTTCTGCCTTGTAGGCAAAGTTGATACTTTTCTATAATTCTTGAACTCTAAGAGAAGAATATCTGCCGCTTCCTTTTGCGATTGTATAGCACTCTTCTTCCCTACCCTAAAAGAAGAAAGTAGATAAGAGAGTATCTCATTTCTTTTCTTATCTAATTGAGCCATATTTCCAGATTCCTTAGTAGAACGGCTCTGCCTAGAAGCCTCTGTAAGTAGCTCTACATTCTCTTGGATAGCTGTTACAAGTTCTTCCTCAACTCTTAACTTCTCTATAGTCCCTGCATAAACTAACTTTACTATCCCTTTTACAAATTGAGCATACTCATCATTATTGAGCTTGCTCACATTAGGTAACGAAATATCTATTTTAAAACTCATATTCTATATTTTTTTATATTTTAGTTCTATTTTGCAAAGATAATAAATAATTCTGATATTTGCAAGTTATTATTCCATTTTTTTAATCATAAATAAAAATTATTTTAGTTGTAAGAATAATTTTACAATAATAACTATTTTATTTTTTAGCTCTGAAAATAACTTTCCGACAGCACCTATTTTATTTTTTAGCTCTAAAATAACTTTCCGACAGCACTTATTTTATTTTTTAGCTATAAAAATAACTTTCCGACAGCACTTATTTTATTTTTTAGCTCTGAAAATAACTTTCCGACAGCATTTATTTTATTTTTTAGCTATAAAATAACTTTCCGACAGCACCTATTTTATTTTTTAGTTATAAAAATAATATATTTTTTACATCTAATTTTATTTATAGTACTTTATTTCTCTTTCCTCAGTATATGTTACTTCTTCTTCGCTATCAGAAATAAGATATTCTACCTTCTTAATATAATTTCCTATATTATCATAAGTATATTCATAGTGGTATTTTTTTTCTTGTCTATTATTTTCTGTTTGTATTTCTAATTCTATCTTATCACTCACATTTCCCCTATCATTATATTGATAGTTAATAATACTTTTAAGCTCCCAATCTCCTGATGAATTAGGCTCTTTTACTATTTGCTCTATTACATATCCTTTTTTATTATATTTATAAATATACAGGCTATTAGGGGAATTTTCGCTTTCCTCCTCACTCATTATATGAGTTCTCTTTTCTTCAACTACTTGCCACTTATCATTATAAGTAAGTTTGTATTTTTCTGTGATTGTCTGCTCTCCCATCTTCAAAGTTTGCGATATCATATTCTTCAAAGGGTCAAACTCACAAATAATCTCCATAGCAGGAGAACCAGGTTTCTTTTTGTAAATTTGAGTAGCCGTTCGATTCCTATAATCATACTTAATAGGAACTTTATCCCCATTCTCTGATATAAAACTTTCTATATATCCTCGCTGATTAAATACATAAGTAATGGAAACATTCTCAATATCAGATGGGCTCCCCTCTCCTTTAGCAAAGGCTACGTATTGTTTTTTATCATCGAAAAAAACCATTTTTTCTTTCAACTTTTTTACTTTTCCAACGAGCTTTTTTTCCTGCCAATCAGGCTTTTTTATACCAGATTGCCCATAAGTAACCATTGTAAAGAGGGTAATGATAAAAAAATATGTTATAAATCTTTTCATAATAAAGCTATTTCTGTATTCAGTAGCAAATATAAGCTATTTTTTCGAGATAATCTATTTTTTAGCTGAACAATTAGCATTTTTTTAATACCTTATACAAAGAAAAAACCTTCCTCCCCAGCAATTAGGGGAGAAAGGCAATCATTATGACAATAAAAATATAGTTAAAAATCCTTCTTACGTATTTTTCTGAGAATCATAAATATAATTCCGGACACCCACAAGCAAAGTGAGCCCAAGGAGGCGGCTATTCCTGCAGTTGAGCCAAAGAAAGACTTGAAGATGGCATCTGTGTAACCCATCAAAGCCGAGATATCCAGCTTTAAGAGGATTAGAATACGGGATAAGTCCACCGGATTGAACAAAATCATAGCCATAGAAAAGGTATCCAGAGGATATTGCCTAAAGACCATAAAGCATATTAGGAAGAGACCATCAAAGATAACTGCCATAAACAACCAGATAAAGATGGCAAAACTAAATCCCTTTATCTTATTCTCGTTATAAAGCCCGATAAGATAAGAGAAACCTACGAAAATAAAGCTTAGAAATACCCCTGTGATAATCAGCATTATGAAATTAAATATCTCCGAAGAGAGGAACAAGCCGTAGAAGAGGAATGGAACTCCCAATCCTATGATAAAACTTAAGCTTAGGGACAGAGAAATGCCTAAGTATTGCCCCAAGAAGATATTTTTCCTAGGAATCGGCTGTGCCAGCAGGAGCTCAATGAACTCGCGGGCGTTATAGTAATACATCACTCCGAATATAGTAGAGATCAAGGGGATGAGAACGATAATTACATTCATCAAAGTAATCACCGACTTGGAAATATCATTATTGAGGAATAGCAAAATGCTACTGAGCAAGAGATAAAATCCCAAGTAAAAGTACGTCCAGCTACTGCGGATGAGGTCAAAGAAAGTATATCGGATAATCTTAATCATATTTTTCGTTTTTTAGGAGTTCGGCAATGGCTTCTTGGAAATTTTCCTTATCAGTGGTGGTAAGGAGTTCCTGTGGCGTACCTCTGAAGTATATATTTCCTTCAAGGATAAATAGGATTTCGTCAGAAAGTTCTTCGATAAAGCTCAGGATATGGGAGGTAATGAGGATGGTTTTGCCTTTTTCCTTCTCACGAAGGATGAGCTTCTTAAGGGCAAGTATGGCGATAGGGTCGAGACCGGAGGTAGGCTCATCAAGAACCAGATAAGGGACATCTACCATAAAGGTTAGGACAAGATTTACCTTCTGTTTGGTTCCTCCGGAGAGGTTTCCTAAGGACTTATTAAGGTGTTTTTGTAATCCGAAGAGCTCTATAAGTTCTTGATCCTTGCAAGGTAACTTTTTGATATTCTTTATCATCGCGATGAGCTCCTTTACTTTGAGGTTATTAGGGAAGTTGGCAATCTGAGGGAGGTAGGATATTTGTTCTCTATAAGCCCATTGGTTCTTGATGGACTTGCCGTTAAATAAGATATCGCCCTTAGTAGGTACGACCATCCCGAGAAAACTCTTCATAGAGGTGGTTTTCCCTGAACCATTGGGTCCTAAGATAGCGATAATTCCCCCATCCTTAATGGTAAAGCTCACTCCCTTGAGTACTTCGAGCTTTCCATATTTTTTATGAACATCTTTGAATTCAATCATCTGTAAATTAGGGTAAAAGTTAGGTAAATATTATTTGTTATTCTTGGAGAAAGGTTGCATTCTAGGGGCTTCATCGACCAAGTTTTCTGGGGTAAATACAGGAGCTACCTTTTCAGAAAAGTTCATAATATCAATAAATAAACTCCTAAGCAGTACGATACTTTCGGGAGTGCGGTTACTGATATAAGAGAAGAGCTTTACGGGACGATAAGGGACATCTCCTACATTGTCTTTGTTGAGGTCATAGCCTGTGTAATCACTCCAATAATTGCTGTGGAACTTATTGTCATTTACGTTATTATCATAAGCTACATCGAAGGTATTATGGAAGAAATTATTATCCCAGAAGTCATTCTGGTAGCATCCTCCACGGATACGGATACCCCATCCGTTCTCGGTGAAGGTGTTTTCATTATATTTCATTCGGGTGCAGTTTTCTCCATTGATCCCGATGGTATTCCTAAGGAAAGTATTCCCTGTAAGCTCGGAGTCATAAAGCTCCTTTAAGAGCAGCCCATAGGAAGAAGGACCCCAATTATCCTGAAAGGTGTTATCGGTCATTTTTACGCGCCTGGAGAACATTACTGCCGCACCAGCCCCGTTCTTAGCGAACTTATTCTTATGATATTCGTTATCATTGGAGAACATAAAGTGCAAGCCATAGCGGAGGTTGCCATAGCAATAATTTTCCTTAATATGGGATTGGGAGGAGAATTGTATATAGATTCCATCACGACAGTTCAGGGCTTCATTCCCTATAATATTAACATTCTTACAGCTCCAGAGGTGAATGGCATTGCCCGAATTATACTGAGTCTTGGCATTGGAAGAAATCTTATTATTCTTAACGGTACCATCTTTTCCCTTGAAGAGAATCACCCCGAAGCATACCTGTTCCATCACATTATCTTCTATGAGGAAGTTTTTTGCTTTATCCAGATGGATAGCGGCTTGTTCTTCGGTAGATTTGAAGGGGACATTGAGGATACGGAAGCCCTTGATGGTTACGTTATTGGCACGTATCTTCAGTATAGAGCCTTTGAACTGCCCGTTAATGGCTGGTCTGTCCTTTCCGATGAGGGTTAGGGGCTTATCAATGAGGATATCGTGCTCTGGGTAGGTGCCTTTCTCCACTATGATGGTATCATTCTCATTGGCAGAAGCCACCGCCTTGGTGATGGTATTGATAGGGCATTGCGGGCATACGGTTATAGATTGTGCTTCTCCGAGGAAGGGGAAGCACAATAGTAAGGGTATAAAAATCTTATTTAGCATCTTCTGGAGGTGATTTTAATGATCGTGCATATCATTGTTGTGGTGAATAGGGGTATGGGATTGGAATTTCTGTTGGATTCCTTCCCAATCATATAAGTCGCCTCCTTTTTCAGCTTGTATTCTTTGAGCGTCCTCTTTGGAAGAGAAAGCGGCGAGATTGCCCCCCATAGGGCTTTCTATATTAGGAGATACCAAGTAGGTTGCTTGAGAAGCTTCTATGAAGTTTCCTTCGTTAAGGTAGTCGCATACCAAGTGTAGCGCCACCTTATCTTCCTGAGGCGCTTGGAGCATACACTCTATCGCATCATACTTGAAAGCCTTGGACTTCTGGGTAACTACCTCAGAGGCGAACTGAGGGCTTACGATGGTCATCTTGCAGAAGGCACATTCTTCTTTTCCGTAGTCAATAGGTTGTGGCTTAGGGGTACAAGCACCGATAAGCATTGCCATAGCGAAGAATAGGAATATCTTTTTCATTTCTGGTAATTAAATTAAGTTAATATGTTGTAAATTAAATAATTAGATTTGTTTTTATAAGAGTAAAAAAATCATCTTGACCCTAGGGAGTTCCTCTAAGCCAAGATGATTTTCTGATTAGCAAGCTGCGCACTCTTTCTTATTGCATCCAGCAATAAAGAAAGCCACTAAGGCAAGTACTGCTGCCAAAACCATTGCATAAGTACCCCAGCTTGGGTAAGACTCTGCATAGAAGTTCAAGAGCTCTTTACCCCCAAAGAAAGGAGGTTGGTAAGCCATTCCAGGGATTTTGATTTGGGCAGTATCGCTTAGGTTATGTCCGTAGTCATATTCCCATTGATAGAAGTCATACATTCCCAATACTCCTGCAACTCCCATAAGGGCAGCCCAAGCGAAGTAAAGGATTTTTTTACCAGCAAAGGCGAAGAGGAGTCCTAGTACGAACATTCCGCCGATAATCCAAGGAAAAGTTCTGAATTCCCAGAAATCTTCAGCGTGTATGTGCTTCATACCTATATAGTGATTAAGGATATTGACGTTGTCAATCATATGTACGGATAGGAGATTTTCTTTGTCAGCCCAAAAATTCTCATAACCGTTAATGTCGTTAATCCAGATATACATATTGATACCTTCTGGATACTGAGGCGCATCAAGCTTGATGTGCCAGATAGGGAAAACAAAAAGTAATAATAGTAGCAAAGAGGCTACCACCATTAAAAAACGTGCGGCTTTCATCTTTTTTAAATTTTGTAAAAGGCTGATAAGGACATTACCAGCCTTTTGAGTTATAAATTAGAACTATTCTTCATCATCACCGCCAAGGCTCCATTTAAGAGGTGTATTGGCATTAGCAGCAGATACACGAATGTATCCTTGCATTTCTTGGTGAAGAGCAGAACAGA
>NZ_CAURLX010000042.1:0-19217 GCF_963525585.1 uncultured Capnocytophaga sp.
ACCGCGTGATGAACGACAAACCACGTGCGCGTGGCGCTAATATCATCAGCTCTCCGATGGCAAAAGGCATCTTTGGGGTAGGAGGATTCTTTGTATTGTTGCTCTTTGGTTTCATTCAGTACTTTAAGAATGAAAATATAGAGAGTCTCACCGACTTCTCAATTACTGATTATTTCAGTCATTTCTTCCATTTTGGAGCTCCCGAAGGCAATTTATCAGCTTATGAACTTTCCTTGTTCTTCTCGATATTTGTATTCTTGCAATTCTGGAATATGTTCAATGCCAAAGCCTACCGCACTGGTAAGAGCGCATTCAACAACCTCGGCAAGAGTCAAGGATTTATGCTCATCGCCTTAGCCATTGTATTAGGACAAGTGTTCATCACTACTTTCGGTGGACAGATGTTCAATGTAACGCCTCTCAAATTGGTAGATTGGGCAATTATCATCGGTGCTACCAGTGTAGTACTTTGGGTAGGAGAAATCCTTAGAGCCGTGAAAAAGGAGCACAAAGTATAAGATAAGTTTGTTATTTGATAATTATTTTGTACCTTTGCACTCTAAATAATGAGTCGGTCTCATAGTTCAACGGATAGAATAGAAGTTTCCTAAACTTTTGATCCAAGTTCGATTCTTGGTGAGACCACCTAAGAAAGCTTTCCTTCGGGAAGGCTTTTCTTTTTTAGCTAAAAGGTTTAACAGTTGCTAACAAGATTTTATTGTGATATTAGCTATGAAAGAATAGTAATAAATTTTGTTATTAATTAAAAAAGTTGTATCTTTGCAGTGTTGAAAATAATCCTCGACTTCAATGAGAAAAGTGCGTCTGTGCCTGAAAGGATTGCTCTATAGCGTGCTTTTTTTGCTTGCTTTTCTACTCTTATATGGGCTTTCCAGTGTTTTATTATCCAGAATTTTAGTGAATGAAAAAGTAGTTCCAGAGAAATCGGTTACGCTCTATTTGCTTTCAAATGGAATGCATACAGATATACTAATGCCTTTGACCAATGAGGTATTTGATTGGCAGAAGGTAGTTAGTTCTCAGCAAGTGCAAGATACAGAAGCTCCTTATCACTATGTGGCAATGGGCTGGGGATGTAGGAAATTCTACTTGGAGACACCTACTTGGGCAGACTTGAAATTTACCACTGCTTTTCAAGCGGTTACAGGGCAAGGAGGGACACTTATGCACGCTACTTTCTATGAGGAAATTCCTTCTGGAGCAGAGCGTGTTTCTTTGGAGATTAGCAAGGAAAGCTATAGCCAATTGGTGGAACATATCAAGCAGACATTTGTACTGGAACAGGGAAGGGGAGTGCTAGTGCCTACCAATGCTGTTTATGGAACTTCAGATGCTTTTTATGAGGCACACGGGCGGTATCATCTATTTTTTACTTGTAATAGCTGGACTAATGCAATGCTCAAGAGAAGTGGTATTAAAGCCTGCATATGGACACCTTTTGCTTTCGATGTGATGCGAAACTATCAGAAATAAGGAGAATAATAGATTGCTGCTTATTTAGAAAAAATCTAACAAATGAGTTGGGAGTAAAAATTAACAAATGAATGACAAATCATTCGTTATTATTTTCGTACCTTTGTCGGTTGTTTTTATGTAGTATTAAATTTTGTGAATACATCGTATTTTAAGCAAGCTTTCAGTATTTTACTCTTAGCGACGCTCTTTTTTTTAGGGTTAAAATCCTATTTGCCCGCACGAATATTTCCAGAGGATACCCGTCCTTCTGCCAATGTAGTTGTGGATAGCCTGATGCTTGAAGCACTGGCAGGGAAAGATATAGAGGAAGTGATAAGTAAGCCTACAGATTCCTCTGCAACAGCTGTTTCCACGGTGGTTCCTATTCCTGTGGATACACTAAGCTTACCTTTACACAAAAATTTAGTTCCTTTCTTTGAAAAACTGCAAAAACTAGCCCTTACAGGGGAGGGACACATTCGCATAGGCTACTTTGGGGATTCTATGACGGATGGTGATTTTATTGTACAGGACTTAAGGGCTTTCTTTCAGAATAAATTTGGAGGAAATGGGGTGGGATTTATTCCTATTGCTTCTGAATCGGCAACTTCAAGGGGAAGTGTGATTCACTCTTATTCCAATAATTGGAAGAGAGAATCCTATGTGAATGTAAAGCGACCTTCACGTCCTTTTGGGATTGCTGGACAGGTATTCTTTGTGAAGGGAAGTACGCCCGCTTGGGTTTCTTATAAGGCTTCTAGGCAACCTCATATCTCTCAGCTCTATACTCCTACTTTATTCTATGGGCGTTCAGGGAATACACAAGCTTATGTAGAAATTCGTTATGATGGAGATACCACCCGTGTTATCAAACCACTCGTGGCAGATAAGCTCCTTAATGCTCTTCCATTGGCAGAAGGTAATGTCAAAGGAGTGCGAGTGAATTTCTTCAAAGCAGATTCTATTCCTATCTATGGAGTGAATTCTGGAAATTCCTCAGGTGTACATATTGATAACTTCTCTAGTAGAGGGAATTCAGGACTTCCCTTATCATTGTTCAATCCTCCTTTAATGCAACAGTTTAATACTGCCCTAGGAAATTATGACTTGATTATCCTACACTTTGGAGCGAATGTGCTTAATTATGGTACTTTGGATTACAGTTGGTATGAAAAGGGAATGAGCAAGGTGGTTACCCAGCTAAGACAGTGCTTTCCTAATACTGCATTCTTGATTGTCTCCACAGCAGATAAATCCTCCAAGGTAGGAACAGAGATGCAGACCGATAAGGCTGTGGTACCTCTGGCAAAGGCACAGCAGAGATATGCCCTGCATACAGGAGCTGGATTTGTGAATTTGTATGAACTTATGGGGGGCAAAGGCTCTATGGTGAAGTGGGTAACAGCTTCTCCAGCACTAGCGAATAAGGATTACACTCATTTTAATGCGCGAGGTTCCAAAAAAGTAGCCCAATTACTCTATAAAGAACTTCTTAAGGGCTATCTTTCTTTTGAGCATCCTAAGGCGTCGGAAGAGGATATACAACAGCTGATGCTAACCTCTAAGGATAGCCTTCTACATTCGGATAAACTGATAGATTCACTGAAAAATCAATAAAAAAACAAATTTTGAAATTCGGATAAAAAGCCGTATATTTGTAACACCTAACAATAAAGAATGACAACATCGGGAAAGATAGAACTAATGGCCCCTGCGGGTAATTTTGAGTCCTTACAAGCAGCGTTGGATAATGGTGCGGATTCTGTATATTTTGGCGTAGAACAGCTCAATATGAGAGCACGTGCAAGTATTAATTTTACTTTAGATGATTTACAAGAGATTGCACGGCGTTGCCAAGAGAAAAAAGTGCGTACCTACCTTACCCTCAATACAATCATTTACGATCACGATCTTTCTATTATTAAGACCCTATTGGACAAAGCCAAGCAAGCACAGATTACAGCTGTTATTGCAATGGATCAGGCAGTCATCGCTTATGCAAGACAGATAGGGATGGAAGTGCATATTTCTACTCAGATTAACATTACCAATATAGAAACCGTTAAGTTTTATGCGCTCTTTGCTGATACAATGGTGATGAGCCGAGAGCTCTCCCTCAGGCAGATAAAGAAAATATGCGAACAGGTAGAACGCGAACAGGTTAAGGGACCTTCTGGTAACTTGGTAGAGATAGAGATATTCGGTCACGGAGCCCTATGTATGGCGGTTTCTGGGAAATGCTACTTGAGCCTACACTCCCATAATTCATCGGCTAATCGTGGAGCTTGTAAGCAAAACTGTAGAAAGAAATACACTGTTATAGACCAAGAAAGTGGTTTTGAAATAGAGTTGGATAATGAATATATGATGTCGCCTAAGGATCTCTGTACCTTGGATTTCTTGGATCAAGTAATTGATACAGGTGCGAAAGTACTCAAGATAGAAGGGCGTGGGCGTGCTCCTGAGTATGTAGCTACCGTGATTCGCACCTATCGTGAGGCAATTGATGCTTATTATGAGGGTACTTATACCAAAGAAAAGGTAGAAAAATGGATGGAAGCACTTGCTACGGTATATAACAGAGGTTTCTGGGGAGGTTATTACCTAGGACAGAAGCTAGGGGAATGGAGCGGTGTTCCTGGTTCTCAAGCTACCCAGAAGAAAGTCTATATAGGAAAGGCAATGCATTTCTTCCCTAAGACAGGTATTTCGGAATTTAAGATTGAGGCTTTTGATATTAAGCGAGGTGATAAGCTCCTCATTACAGGTCCTACCACAGGAGTTAAGGAGCTGGTTCTGGAGGATATGTACGTAAATGATTCACTGGCAGATACCGCTAAGAAAGGGGATTCCTGTACCATATACACTGAGTTCCGTACACGCCCTTCGGATAAGCTTTATAAAATGGTCAAAGCCTGAGATAGCTTAGTTTTGTAAATAGATAAATACATTTATATGAAAAAAATTTTAAAAATGGCTCTGTTCTTAGGGGTAACTTCTCTCTATGCACAACAGGGCGGGATGTGGATTCCTTCCTTATTAGAGGGAATGAACGCTAAGGAGATGAAAACCTTGGGGATGAAAATGTCCGTGGCTGATATCTACAATGTAAATAAGTCCAGCCTTAAGGATGCCGCACCTCACTTTAATGGAGGATGCTCTTCTGAAATCATTTCTGATAAAGGGCTGTTGCTTACCAACCATCACTGTGGTTATGGGCAGATTCAAGCACACTCTTCCTTACAGAATGACTATCTAACTCACGGATTTTGGGCGAAAAACCTCTCAGAAGAGCTCCCTAACAAAAATCTTAAGGTAACTTTCATTGTCCGTATTGATGATGTAACCAAGCAAGTGCTTGCAGGAACTCAGCAGATTACTGATGAGACTCAAAAAGCCAAACTCATAGAGCAGAATATAGCACAAGCTATCAAAACAGCTCCTAAAGAAGCTTGGCAGGAGAATAGTGTAAAGGCTTTCTATGATGGAAACCAATACATTCTTTTTGTTACTGAAACCTTCAAGGATGTCCGCTTGGTAGGAGCACCCCCTTCTTCTATTGGAAAGTTCGGTTCTGATACTGATAACTGGGTATGGCCTCGCCACACAGGGGATTTCTCTCTCTTCCGTGTATATGCAGATAAAAATAATCGCCCTGCAGAATATTCCAAAGATAACGTACCTTACAAGCCCAAACATTTCTTCCCTATTTCTATCAAAGGAGTTAAGGAAGGAGATTTTGTAATGGTATTTGGATACCCAGGAACTACTCAAGAATACTTACCATCAGTGGCTGTCGAGCAGATTGTAAATACGATTAATCCCGCTAGAATAGGAATCCGCGATGTAGCCCTAAAAGTACAGGATGGATTTATGCGTAAAGACAATAGCATCAAGATAAAATATGCTTCTAAATACGCCCGTACAGCGAACTATTGGAAGAAATGGATAGGAGAGACTAAAGGTCTTAAGAAATCCGATGCAGTATCACTAAAAAAGCAACAGGAAATCAAATTCCAGCAGAATATTGAAAAAGCCAATAAGCAAGCTGAATACGGAAATCTTCTTCCTGAGTTCAATCAACTCTATAAGGAATTTGAACCTTATAACCTAGCCTATAATCTCTATAGCGAACTGATGTATCGTACTGTGGATTTCCTTTCCAATGGAGTGCGTATCTTACAGATGCAACAGGTATTAGATAAAAAAGGAGAACAGGCTTTTGCTGATAGAAAGAAAAATATGCTCTCTGTCTTCGAAAGTGTTTTCAAAGATAATGTAAAGCAAGTAGATAAGGAAGTATTTGAGAAAATAATTGTTTTCTATGCAGAACAAATGCCTAAGAACTTACTCGTTGCTAGCCTTCAGAACTTTGATGCAAAGCAATTGGCAGATAAGCTCTATGCTAATTCTTTCCTTACTTCTTACGAAGGGATAGAAAAAGTATTAGCTCTCTCTCCCGCTGAGTTCAAGGAACAGCTTAAGAACGATATAGGGGTACAATTTGCCGCTCAACTAATGGATATGAATGATACCAAGGTATATCCTAACTATACGCGCATTAGTACTCAAATCCACGCCCTTCAACGTACTTATATGAAAGCTATCTTGGAATTCTCTAAACCTTCTGATAGAATATTCCCTGATGCCAATAGTACTCTAAGAGTTACTTATGGAAAAGTAGCAGGCTTCTCTCCTGCCGATGGAGTGGATTATGCCGCTACTACTACCTTGGATGGAGTAATGGAAAAATATGTACCTGGAGATTATGAATTTGATGTACCTCAAAAGCTCCGTGAACTGTATGCTAAAAAAGATTACGGACGCTACGGACAAAATGGAAAAATGCCTCTTTGCTTCATCTCTACTTGTCATACCACAGGAGGAAACTCAGGTAGCCCTGCGATAGACGCCAACGGAAATCTTATCGGAATTAATTTCGACCGTGTATGGGAAGGAACAATGAGTGATATCCATTATGATCCTAAGCTATGCCGTAATATTATGATGGATATGCGTTATTTCTTATTTATTGTAGATAAATATGCAGGAGCAGGCTATTTGCTCAACGAAATGAAGATTGTTAAATAGATATTTTATTTGTTTTCATTCTAATTGAATTTCACTAGCTTCGCCTTGTTAAGAAATAGATTTTTCTCATAAATAGACTATTTTTTTCAAGGCGAAGTTTTATTTAGATTGTATTTAAATATTTTGTATCTTTGTGCATTGTTATAAGGCGCATAAGCGATATGAAATATATCTTCTCACTTCTCTTTTTTTTCTTCTTCTTTTTTAAGGTAGGAGCTCAAATCACTCTAAAAGGTAAAGTAACCGATGAACACAAAGCTCCTCTGCTGGGGGTCAATGTCTTTATTCAAGGAACTATAGAAGGTACCAGTACCGATGAACAAGGAAATTTCTCTTTTCATACCAAAGAAAAAGGAAAGGTAACCCTTGTTTTCAAATATATCTCAATGGAGGATATCTATCTTCCTATCTCTTTGGATGTTCCTGTTGCTCCTATATTCGTCAGAATGAGAGAGAGTAACCAGCAAATAGGAGAAATTACAGTTGCAGCACAGGCTTTTTTTCCAAGGGATAGAAAGCAGGTAATGCTCTTACAAACGATGGATATTGAGACTACTGCAGGTAGTGGCGGAAGTATCTCTAGTGCTTTGCAAACACTTCCTAGTGTGCAACGAGTAGGAGAAAGTGCCGAACTTTTTGTACGGGGTGGAAGCGGGGTAGAGAGCAAAACCTTTATTGATGGTCTGGAAATTCTACGTCCTTATTTCTCGGGAGTGCCTGATGTAGCACAACATAATCGCTTCTCTCCTCATACTTTTAAGTCTATTTCCTTTACCCCTGGAGGCTATTCTCTTTCCTATGGCGAAGCACTTTCTGCCCTAGTGGAATTGGAAACCAATGATCACCCTAATAAATCTTCTTCTGTGATTGCCCTTACACCTTATGGAATACAGGGTGGGTATAATTACCTCAGTAGAAATGAACGCACTTCGGCGGATATAGACCTTGGTTATTATAACTTTAAGCACTATTACCAGCTCATTCCTCAATATACCCAATGGGATAAAGCTCCTCGTAGTGTGATGCTCTCAGGAACCTTTAAGCAAGATGTAGGAGAGCAAGGACGGTTTAAGTGGTATGGATATGCCAATAAGCAAGAACAATCGATTCAGCAACCTCTGTTAGAAGAGCAGGGGAGAACGCATCTCTATGAGAGTAAAAACGAAAATATTCTTTCTGTAATGACCTATCAAGATACTTTTCTTGAGGAAGGCAGATATTATATAGGCTATGGGCTTAACTATAACCAAGATCAGGTAGTGGCTTTCCAAAGAGCAGATAAGGAACAGGTGCTACAGCACCAGTTGAGAACTTCTCTTCTGAATAAGTTATCTCCTTCTGTGTGGCTTTCCTCTGGGGTAGAAGGGTTTCTATACCAATACAAATATCTTAACACACATACACCTATTGCACTAAGTTTGAATGATTATCAGACAGCTTTTTGGATAGAAGGAATCGCTCAGAAAATAGGTGATTTTTCCTTTCGAGGAGGCTTCCGTTCGCAATATGATAAGACGATGGATAAGGCTGTCTTCTTGCCCCGTATAACACTAAATTATGCCACAGGGAAGTACCATCAGCTTTCAGCAAATGTGGGGCAATTTTCACAGCGCCCGCAGATGGTTGCTTTGGCTTTACAGCCTCATCTCCAGCCAGAGAAAGCTACTCATTATACCGCTAATTTCATTTATGAAAAGGAAAAAAAGATATTCCGAGCAGATATTTATTATAAAAAATACGAAAATCTTCTTACCGGACAAGGTTTTGGTTTTACAGAGGTCTTTTCGGGAATTCCGCCAACTCAATTAGGTAATCAAGGAGACGGTTGGGCTAATGGATTTGCTCTTTTCTATCGTGATGCACAGCTGGTAAAAGGATTTGATTATTGGCTTTCTTATACTTATCTGGATACACAACGGAAATATCTGGATTTTCCTTCTTGGGCGACACCTACTTATGCACCTAAGCATACAGGAAATGTAGTGCTGAAGTATTTCTTTGAGCAAGCAGGTATCTTTACAGGAATTTCTTATGGAATAGCCAGTGGCAGACCCTATTATAATCCTCTTACGCCTAATTTTCTTTCAGATAGAACGCCTTGGGTACATTCCACCAATGCCAACCTTGCCTTCTTACGCAAGTGGGGGAATACCTTCCATACGATAGTACTAGCCGTGAGTAATCTGCTGGGAAATGAGCAAATATTCTCTTACAGATATGCCTCTGATGGAGGTTTTCGCTTGCCTGTAACGCTTCCTTATAAACGTTCTTTTATGATAGGATGGTTCATTAGCATAGGGAAAGACCGCTCTCAGGAAATATTGGAGCAGCTTCCATAATTTCTTAGGCTATCTCTGCTCTATCTTTCTTTAGAGAAACTTTTACAAAAAATAGAATCATACAAAGCAGTAATAGCCAGATATAGTAAGTCTGCCCTATCATACTCGTATAATTGATATCGGTGCCTAATAGTTTGATAAGTAGCAATACTTGTGCTCCATAAGGGATAATTCCTTGAATAACACAGGATGAAATATCCAGAATAGAAGCCGTTTGGATAGGAGAAACACCATATTTCTCACTGATTTTCTTAGCAACAGGTGCACTGATGACAATAGCTACAGTATTGTTGGCTACAGCAGCATCAATAAGGCTTACCAAAGCTCCTATACCTACCATTGCGCGTCCTTTGGTGTTGATAAAACGGCTAATTTTCTCAGTAAGGAACGAGATTCCTCCTTCTTTCTCTATCATATGAGCTAATCCTCCAGTAAAGAGAAAAACTAAGAAAATATCATTCATAGAGGCAAATCCATCATACACTGTTTTACAGTAGCCTAGTACTTCAAAAGAACCATAGCTAAAACCTAATATTCCGGAGATAATGGTGCCAATGATAAAAGTAACATATACATTGAGCCCAGCTACAGCTAGGATAATGACAGTGATATAAGGAAGCAAATTAAGCCATTGGATAGTTCCCTCACCTTCACTTAAAGCTTGTCCGCTAGGATGAATAGAAATCCCTATAATGATGAGTATTAGGAAAGTAAGTAAGGAGGCAGGTAGAGCTATTTTTCCATTCATACGGAACTTATCCTTCATCTCACAGCCTTGTGATTGTGTCGCTGCAATAGTGGTATCAGAGATAAAAGAAAGATTATCGCCAAACATAGCTCCACCCAAAAGAGCTCCTGCGATAAGTTCCACATTTACATTTGGTAAGCCTACAAAGCCAGCTGCAATAGGAGCCAAGCTCACCACAGCACCTACAGAAGTCCCTGATGCAAAAGAAAGAAAGGACGAGATAAGGAACACCCCTGCATATAAGTATTGTAAGGAAAGATAGTTTTTAGTAATTTCTACAAAAGTATCTGTGGCTCCTATCTGTTTGGTAACTACACTGAATGCCCCTGAAAGAAGAGCAATTAAGCACATCATTAGGATGCTATGATTACCACACCCTTTAATGAAAGTATCTACATTCTGGGTAATTCCATTACGCCTGAACAGAAAGAAAGATACTATAATTCCTACTAAAACAGCAATAGGAGCGGGGAATTCATAAAAACTCCCATACTGAATTCCACTCCATAGGAAAATAGCTACAAATAGAAGAAGAGGAAGCAAGGCTATGCCATTTGCTTTTTTTTCAATAGAAGACATTACAAAAAGATTTTACAAATAAGGGTGCAAAGTTAGAAAAAAATTTCGTAATATCCTTAATTTTCCTCTTATTTTTTTAACTGGAGAAGTAAATCACTTTCTCTCTCAATGGGAGTATTTGTATATTCAAGACGCCAGCCCATTGAGTGGGTTAGGATAAGAATTCTTGAAAGTTCCGAAAGTAATTGATTTTGAGCATTACTTCTGAAAGAGGATTGTTCGATTTTTTTGTTAATTAGTTGAGTTACTTTCTGTTGAATTTTGTTATGGTCTTCAGCTGTGAAAGGGTTGAAAGAACTTTCCTCTAGGTTATAATATTGTATCTTAGGGTATATTTTCAGTTCCTCTTGAGGAATATGTAATAGGCGCACTACTTTAAGGGCTGGGTCTATTTCATATCGTAACTGGTGAAGGTCATAAGAAATGGTAGCTTCTGCATTCACTACAATAAGAGCTTTTTTGTCGAACGAAATCCAATTATTAAGGTATTTCTTGGCATCTTGATAGGTGATTACTTCCGAAAAATAACCTTCGGTAACCACGAGCTTCCCTACATTTTTAATTTCTTGCTGTATGAGAGTAGAATTTTCTGTGATTTGAGTGTTTTCTTCTTTCTTTTGGAAAAAATATTGTAATAAAAATACAATAACGATACCAATAATAGTTCCAATGATAATTTTTTTCATATTAAAACTGTATAAAAGGATATTTTTCTTGTAAAAAAGTTATTTTTTTTGCTAAATTCTCTTGAAATATTTTGTGTTTTGCACTATTTGGATTAAAAGGACGATGTGCTAGAGCCCTTTGGATACTTTCTACTTCTTGCATTAGCTTAAGAGTATCGGAGGTGAAAAAAGTCTGGGCAAAACGTTCCCAAATATATTGTATAGCCTGTTCGTTAGGATGGAGCATATCTTCCTTATAGAAACGGTAATCTCTCAGTTCATCCATAAGAATTTCGTAAGAGGGAAAGTAGAATAAATTTTTTGGTTTATCTTCTTCTACTGTTCTTAAAAGTTCGTGTATAGCGCATATAATCAATGACTTACTTAACAAATTTTCCTGTGCACCATCCCTGAGATGTCGTACAGGAGAGACGGTAAAGATAATTCTGATATTAGGTTGTTTTCTTTGAACCAATTCTGTGATACGCTTAAGAGAAGCTACGATTTCTGATAAAGAAAGTAATTGCTTTTTGAACAGGGTTTGGGGTTGCTTATGACAGTTGGCTACAATTTCTCCTGTTGCCAAATATTCATACACCCAAGCTGTTCCCAAAGTAATGACTAAGAAAGAGGCTTGTTCTAGGAATTTACCTAAACGAGTTAGAGAACTGTTTAGCCTATTAATAAGCTCAGGTAGAGAAGGGGAAGCCCATTGTGAATGTAAAGCAAATGATACCCAGAGATCATCCTGCAGGAAGAAATCTTCTTCCCTAAAAAGAGAGTGCTGGCAGATTCTTTCCAAACTTTTTTCTATAGAAAGAGGATGAAAAAGCACTCCCAGTGGATTTTCGAGGGTAGAGAACTTATAGTAAGCAAGTTTTTCTTGCAAATGATTTGCAAAACAGGAACCTATACTCACAATAGGTGTCTTGTAGGATATTTTATCCTTTTCAGCTATTGTAGGAAGGGCTACTTTGGTCAATAATTCCATAGAATAGACTAAAGTTATCGGATGGTATAGATGATTTTAGAGTATTGAGCTACACGGAAAGCACCTAGAGGATTCTTTAGGAAGTTTTCTGTATTGACAATATTACCTTTCACCCGATTAGGAATAGAGAAGGCTCCTGCATTATCAGAGCTGTTATTGGAGAGTATCCGGATAAAATCCTTGTAGTTCTCTGATACACGATATAGACTAATTTCAACTGTATCCCCGGGCTTAAATTTCTCGTTTTTGTCTCTGCTACGTGAGACAATTTGAGTGAAAAAATGTCCGTCGGTGAAGAAGCGTCCGTCAAAGCCATAGATACGACTAACTCCATCTGAAGAAGCCTTTATTTTTAGGATAAAGTTATTTTCTTCTGTAGGATTTGCATCAAAGCGAAGAGTCAGCTGTATCTCATCTCGGGTGAAGCCTCCATCATTCCTTTGTTCAATATTTGCTTCGGAGAGTAGGGGAACCTCTCTCATCAGGTCTGAAGCCTTATATTGCTTGCCTTGATGAAGAATGGAAAGCTCATATTGCTTGCCTAGTTCTGGGGTAAAATTTGAACAGAGATAATTCCCTGGTTGTGTTTCTGGGAATAGGAAAGTATTTCCTTGATTATCAGTTACAGATACAGAGGCACCAGTAGCATTTTCTGCTTGTCCTTGCTCATAATAAGGTTGGGTAAAGTATAGATGGATTTTCTGTTCCCGTCCTTGAGTACCTTTTTCCCAGTCGATGGCTCCATCTACAACGAGTTCTTTCTCTTGGGTGTCCAAGTCTAATTCTATAACCTTCTCACAACTAGTTAAAAAGGTAGCAATAACAAAGAGATATAGTATTCTAGAGGATAAAAAATGAGTTTTCATTGGCTAAAAAGTAAAATTATATGTAATACTAGGGACAATTCCGAATAAAGAGAGCTTTACAGCTTCACTTTGTCGGGTTTCTTTGTTGTTTCTAAAATAGATAGAGGCAGCATTATAACGATTATACACGTTATAAACACCAAAAACCCATTCGGATTTCCATTTTTTGTTTGGATTCGGGGTATAGGAAGCTGATAGGTCTAACCTATGATAGGTAGGAAGTCGATATAGGTTACGGCTACTATAATTAGAAACAGTTACTCCGAAGTATTTGTACTTTCCTACGGGATAGTTGGCAGGAATTCCTGACTGCAAGGTGAAGACAACACTGATATTCCACTTAGGGGAAAGCGCATAACTACCAGTGAGGGATAGATTATGAGGCTTGTCATAAGGTGTATTATACCATTCTCCGTTATTAATACCTGTTTCTTGGTCATTTCTTCCAGGAGTTTGTTGCTTAGAAATGGAATAGGTATAGGAGAGCCAGCCTGTAAGCTTTCCTGTATTTTTTCTTAATAAAAACTCCCATCCTAACGAACGTGTATGCCCAGCAAGTACCTCTCTTTCTATGGATTCATTAGCTAGAAGATTAGCCCCATCTATATAATCCAAACGGTTCTGAACAGTTTTATAAAACACTTCTGTTTCAAGGCTATAAGTGCCTTCTTTAAAGTTGGAAGCATATCCTAAGGCAAATTGGTTGGAGGACTGAGGCTTAAGGAAGGAATCACTCGGAGCCCACACATCCAAAGGAGTAGGAGAGGAGGTGTTCGATATCAGGTGTAGATACTGTGCCATTCTTGCATAGCTGGCTTTAATAGAACGATTATCATCAAAAGCATAGGAAAGGCTTACACGAGGTTCTAAGAAAGAAAAAGTATTTATAAGTTCGCCTGCCTTATATGTTTTTTGTCCTATAGGAGTAGCCCGCTCATAGATGAGCTGTTGCCGATTGAATACAACAGCCTCATCATTACGATATACATCCATAGTTCGCTTTCCTAAGTGGTAGAAAGAGCTCCAGCGAAGCCCGTAGGAAAGGGTAAAATCCTTAGTGAATTTCTGTTCAATATCCGTGTAAAGTCCCAGCTCTAGGGCATACTTATGAGGGAGTTCTTTGGAAGTGATAGTAGAACTATTCCCTACAGGGGTAATTTTCCCTGGTATAAAATTATAATAAGTACCCTGAATTCCATAATCTACCTTGAAGGCATCGGAAAGATAATGTTTGAAATCATACATAAGATTGAAGTTCCGAATACCTGAATCCCACTGAAATTCAGCTATATTTACATTCAGTCCATAGTAATAATCACTATAAATGAGAGAAAGATTTGAAAATAGCTGGTCATCAAAGATATGATTCCACCTGAGATTTACCAAAGCATTCCCATAGCTGTTCTTTATAGTCTGGGATAGGTCAAACACGTCACGACCAAAATACCCTGAGAGATAAAGGTTATTATTCTCATTGATTTTGTAATTGAGCTTTGTGTTAAGATCATAGAAATAAGCCGAATTGGAGTTATTGGTAAGTTTTAGGAACAGATGGGCATAAGAGGCACGTCCTCCTATAAGGAAAGAAGCACGATCCTTAACAATAGGACCTTCGGCAAGGAGTCTGGATGAAAGTACCCCGATACCTCCTGTGAGGCTGTATTGGTGATTATTTCCGTCTTTCTGATATACGTCTAGCACTGAGGAGATACGTCCGCCATAACGAGCAGGCATTCCTCCTTTGTAAAGTTTCATATCACGAATGGCATCGGCATTATAGATGCTGAGAAAGCCAAATAGGTGTGAGGCATTGAAGATGGTTGCCTGATCCAACATAATTAGGTTCTGGTCAGCAGCTCCTCCTCGCACATTGAATCCAGAAGAGGCTTCTCCAGCATTACTTACCCCAGGAAGTTGCTGTAATGACTTGATAATATCCACTTCTCCCACCAATACAGGCAGTTTCTTTATCGTCTGTATCGGAATACTTGCTACACTCATCTGGGGAGTTCGGATATTCGTCTTTTGGATAGCATTGGCAGATACTTCAATTCCTTCTAGGGCAATATCTTCAGGCTGAAGTTTAAAGTTACGATGTGTATTCCCTTTAAGTTCAATTTCCTCAACAATCTTCTCAAATCCTAGAAAATCTACTGTAACATTGTATTTTCCAGCAGGGAGCGTTAGGGAATAGAATCCATATTCATTAGTACTAGTACCATAGGTGGTTCCTTTAATAAAGATATTTACACCTAAGAGCTTTTCTCCATTACTTCTGTCAGTAATGGTACCACTTAGGGTGTGCTTCTGACCTAGCAAAGGAAGGGAACACCATAAGCAAAGAAATATAAAAAATGATTTTGACATTGAAAAATAACATTATATTTTATTAGAAAAGGTAATAAAAATATATAATATTCTTAATCACCAGAGCACAAAGGTACTAAAAAAAGGAAAAAAGCCAAATGGAAAATAAAAATTATCTTTATAAGAAAAGAATATAATTGTTTATTTGTTGAAAATTAGAATCTTATGTGTAAGAAATGTTGTTTAGATTTTGCAAAACTATAGAAACTAATAATTTTTTAGTGTATTGGTATCTTTTCGTTTTTAGTAGGAACTTTAACTATAGAATGCAATAAACGATTCTTGCTTTCTGCCCTTTTGTAGTTTTGCGGGCTTGTAATCTACATATATCTATGTGTAGAAGTAAATAGCTTGTTATCAGATATTTTCTTATTTTGAATACTTCTCCCTTGAGTACAGCAAAAAAGTCCCAAAACTGACCCAGCTATTAAAGTAAAATCGGTGTAAAAAATTGATTTACAATTAGTTACACCGGAATAGTAGCGAAGACGGGATTTGAACCCGTGACCTTTGGGTTATGAATCCAACGCTCTAACCAACTGAGCTACCTCGCCATTTGCTTTGCGGGTGCAAAATTATAACTTTTTTTGTAAATAACAAAATGTTACGAGAAAAATATTTTTCTTTTCCTACAAATTGTTCAGGTTATAGCATTTTCAAAGAGAGCTCTTCCCATTCTTCCATAAGCTTTTCTAGAGATTTCTTTTTTTGACTATAGATGGATAAAAGACTATCAGAGGGGCTATCTTCCATAATCTGTGTGTCCATTTGTGCAATTTCTTTCTCTAAAAGGCTAATCTGACTCTCTATTTTACTGATTTGGTTGCTTATTTTTTTCTTTTCTTTTTGTTCTTCATAAGAAAGTCCTGTTTTTTCCTTCTCTTGAGCCTTTATAGTAACTTTTTCGTCTCCTTTTTCTATATCTCTGAACGAAGTTACCGCTCTTTGTTCTAGGTAGAAATCAATATCTCCTAAATACTCCTTAATAGTATGATTCTTGAATTCATATACTTTTTCAGTAAGCCCAGTGAGAAAATCTCGGTCGTGAGAAACAATAATGAGAGTTCCTTCGAACTGTTGTAGAGCCTGTTTTAATACATTTTTTGAGGCAATATCCAAGTGATTCGTAGGCTCGTCCATCACCAATACATTAAAGGAAGAAAGAAGCATTTTTGCAAGGGCTAAGCGGTTCCGTTCTCCTCCTGAGAGTACTTTTACTTTTTTCTCTACCTCATCACCTCGAAAGAGAAAGGCGCCTAATATATCACGAACTTTGGTTCTGTTACTATCATTGGCTGCGTTGAGCATTGTGTCCAGCAGAGTAAGTTCTCCATCCAAATAATGTGCCTGATTCTGAGCAAAATAACCTATTTGAACGTTATGTCCTTGCTTAATGGTTCCTTCAAAGGGTATTTCTCCAATAATCATCTTAGCAAGGGTTGTTTTTCCTTGTCCATTCTGTCCTACAAATGCAATTTTAGAACCTCGCTCCACCAATAGATTGATATCTTTTAGGATATTTCTCCCTTCATAATTCTTTGTTGCGTGACTAATCTCCAAAACGACCTTTCCTGGTTGCTGTGAAAGAGGAAAACGAACAGACATAACACTATTATCTTCTTGATCCACCTCTATACGCTCAATACGATCAAGTTTCTTAATAAGAGATTGTGCCATAGAAGCCTTGTTGGCCTTGGCGCGAAACTTATCAATAAGCTTCTCTGTATGTTGAATCATTTTTTCTTGATTCTTCTGAGCAGATAACTGTTGTTCAATGATTTCTTTACGTAATTCTAGAAAAGCAGAATAGGGCTTAGGATAGTCATATATTCTGCCCGATACAATCTCGATAGTTCGGTTGGTAACATTATCTAGGAACATTTTATCGTGGGAGATAATTACCACCGCTCCAGGGAAAGATTTTAGGAATCCTTCAAACCATATAATAGATTCAATATCAAGGTGGTTAGTAGGTTCGTCTAATAATAGAATATCATTTTTTTCAAGGAGTAATTTGGCAAGTTCTATACGCATACGCCAGCCTCCAGAGAAGCTATCCGTTTGTTTGTTGAAATCTTCCCGCTCAAATCCCAATCCAGAAAGAATTCTCTCAGTATCTCCTTTGTAAGTGTATCCTCCATATATTTCATACTGATGAGTAACTTCGTGTAAGCGAATTAGGAGGTCATTATAACTTTCACTTTCGTAATCCGTTCTTTCAGTCATTTCTAGATGAATCCTATCAAGCTCTTCTTCAAGGCTCATTAGGTTTGTAAAAGCCTGATAGGCTTCTTCAAGAACTGTTCTTCCTTGTACAAAATCAATATCTTGTTTTAAATAGCCTATTTTAGCATTTTTTTCTAAAGCAATATTACCTGTATCTGGCTGTATTTCTCCTGAAAGAATCTTGAGTAAAGTTGATTTTCCTGCTCCATTCTTTCCTATAATTCCTACACGATTTCCGCCATTAAGCATAAAAGCCACATCTGAAAAAAGTGTTTCTCCTTGAAAAGAGATAGATAAATTGCTAACATTCAGCATAGTTATATATTTAAAAAAACGAGGCAAAGATAATAAATTTTTCTTTATAATTTTTTGAGGATTAAAAACCAAAGAAAATAACTCATTTTCAAGATTTTTATGAGTTGTGCTAATGAAATTTAATTTGGCTGAAAAAGATGAAATAATTTTGCTAATTTAAAAAAATAATTATTACGAAAAAAAGTTGTATCTTTGCTTGGACTAACAAACATTATGACCTATGGCAACACCAGTACAAAAAGTAACTATCAAAGCCAAATTTCCACTTTACAAAAAAGAGGAATTGGCAGAGCGTGTAGAGCTCATTACCTTAGAAGAAACAGGATTTGAGTTGGTTGCCCAAAAAAATCTTTATCAAGTGGGGGATACAGCTGTTTATATTCAACCGGATTATTGTGTTCCAGAAACTCCTCTTTTTCAGGACTTTATAGCTCCATCAGGCGACCCTAAAAAGTCTTATTTGGGTAAAATAGAAGAGCAACCCCGCCGTATTCGAGCCATAAAATTCGCACTTTCCAAAGAGCCCAATGGAGAGAAAGTTTATTCTAATGGGATTCTTTTGCCCCTTTCAGTGGTGACTTCTCACATAGGTACACAGCCTATCAATGCCGAAACTTTAGGTATCACCAAATACGAAGCTCCTATCAAACTGATGGGCGACACACTGCTAAGTCCCTTCCCTTCAGGATGGTACCAAACAGATGAAGAAAATATTAATAATGTGTGGAATGAGATACAGTTTCCTATTTATCTGATTGGTACTCAAAAAATTGATGGTACTTCCATAAGTATTTCTACTGAATACATAGCTACACGAAAAAATGTAATGGAACGTTTCATAAAGAAAGGAGATAAAGAAGTGGAAAGTACCGAAACTTACATCAAGTATGGAAGCAAATACCAAGACATTCTGAGAGCTGCTCAAGAAACAACACTTGTACTACGCGGAGAGCTCAACGGGCAAGGAGTAGGTAGTTCAGGCAACAAATTAAATCCAGCCTTAAAAGAAGCTGCTAATATTCGTTTTTTCGGTATAGATAACCTAAGAGGAGGCATTACCTACAAACTCTCACACGCTGAGTTTATAGCTAAAGCAAAAGAGCTCGGTATTGATACTGTACCCATAATTTTTGAGAGAGAATTTAATAGTAAAGAAGAATTGCTCACTACCTGCGAAGCTTATTTTGCTCAACACGTAATCGAAGGTATAGTAGTAAAAACTCCCGACGCACGCTTTTCAGCCAAAATAATGAATAACTATTATGATAGTAAAAAATAGAAATTTTAACAATTCGCATCTTGTAATTTTCTATCAAAAGTGAATTGTTCTCATACAATTTCAATAATCAATTTTTCTACTTTGGCAAAGTATAAGGACTTTGCCAAAGTATATGATCATATTTTACTATTTTAAATCTTTTTAATAAAAAATCCAGATATAACACCTGAGCAAGCTAATAAGCTCTTACAAGAAGAATTAATTCCTGATTTAAAAGAACAAAATCATAGAAGCCAAAAACTCAGGAATGAACCTAAACGAAAATTTTAAAAAAA
>NZ_CAURLX010000043.1:0-17003 GCF_963525585.1 uncultured Capnocytophaga sp.
AGATGATTCCTTTCATAGCACTTATATTTTGCTTTTACACTATTTCTCCCATTTCCTACAATACTAGTAATTTTATATATTTTCATTTGTTTATGACTTCATTTCAATGGCTAATTACGCTTATACACTTCCTCAAATGGTAATCTAAACCTCTCACCCCAGATACCACGCTCTTCACGAATTCCACAAGTGACAACCATACTCACTTCAGCCCCGTAAGGTAGGTGTAGCAGTTTCTTAATACGATGGCTATCATACCCTCCTAACGGACAAGTATCATACCCTTCCTCTGCCATTGCTAGCATAAAGGTTTGCGCTACAAGCCCGCAGCTTTTATGTACTTCCACACGTATATCACCTTCAGAGAGTTCTCGCACCATAGGGCGAAACCAACCGATTACCCCAGAGAGTTTGCGGAAAGCACCTAACAAGCCAAAAAAACGACTGTACACAAAGGGAATTAGTTTGTTGTAATCCATCTCTTTATCTTTAATACGCTTAGCTTGCCTTTCAGGCGGACTATTGCGTTGTATATTACCGCGCTCAAATTCTAAAATCATCTTAGCGTGCTGGCGGTGTTTGTCCTGTCGAGTTACGAAAACCACCATCTGTTGAGCCGTCGTTGCTGTAAGTTGCCCCAAGCAGGCTTTTGCTAATTTTTCTAACAAAGCCTTATCAGTAATATGGTACAACTCATACAGTTGCATATTGAAACCACTAGGTGCTAGTGTAGCGAGCTTAAGGCATTCACGCACCTTTTCCTCACTGATAGGCGTAGGCGCATAATAGCGTACTGCCCTGCGAAAGTTTAAAATATCTTTTAACATAGCGTTTATATTTTGTTATTAATAAATAGACCGATATACTTAATCATTTTTAAAAGAAATGCAATGCCGAGAGGGTAAGTACTACTCTATAAAATAGTCTACCATATAATTCTCACTTTTAACTAACTTAAGCAGAGTGAATACTGGTCGACATATTTTTAGTAGTTCCTCTTCAGGTTGATTAATGTGAAAGCAAAGATACAATTTTTTGATTAAAGAAAAAATTTTTAAATAATATTGAAATCTGAAACTGATAATATGTCTATTACTGAATGTGTAAGCTGACATTTTTGCATATTTCAACAAATTGAAAATCAAATCTAATTATATTTTTAGATTAAAAATATTTCGTAAAACTGACAATTTGTCATATATTTGGCTTTTGGAATACTTCTTGTACATAAGTAAGCAAAATATAATTATTAACCCTTAAAACTGAAAGAAAATGAATTTTAATAACTATACCATTAAGTCCCAAGAGGCAATCCAGAGAGCGCAACAGCTTGCGCAAGGTCTTGGGCAACAAGATATCCAAGTGGAGCATATCTTCAAAGGAATCCAAGAGGTAGATAACAATGTATTACCTTTTATCCTTAAAAAGTTGCAGGTGAATACCACAACTCTCAATCAAACCATAGAGAAGGCTTTGGCTTCCTATCCTAAAGTACAAGGCGGACAGATGTCTCTTTCTCGTACAGCTGGAGAGGTATTGATGGAGGCTAGTAATATTGCTAAGAAAATGAATGATGAATATGTTTCTATAGAACATTTACTCTTAGCAATTTTTAAAATTAAAAACCAAGTAGGTCAAACCTTAAAAGAACAAGGAGTTACTGAAAAACAATTTGAACAGGTAATTGCAGAACTTCGTAAGGGCGAACGTGTTACCTCGGCTTCGGCAGAAGAAACGTATAATTCTCTTAATAAGTACGCTAAAAACCTTACTCAGTTGGCACATAGTGGTAAGCTTGACCCAGTCATCGGGCGAGATGATGAAATTCGCCGTGTGCTTCAAATTCTTTCCCGTCGTACCAAAAATAATCCTATGCTCGTAGGAGAACCAGGGGTAGGGAAGACGGCTATTGCCGAAGGATTGGCACACCGTATCGTTAATGGAGATGTGCCTGAAAATCTTAAGGATAAGACCATTTATTCCTTGGATATGGGGGCTCTTATCGCTGGAGCGAAGTACAAAGGGGAGTTCGAGGAACGACTCAAATCAGTAGTGAAAGAGGTTACTTCTTCTGACGGAAGTATTATCCTTTTCATCGACGAAATCCATACTCTTGTAGGAGCAGGCGGAGGCGAAGGAGCGATGGATGCTGCTAATATTCTCAAGCCAGCCTTGGCACGTGGGGAACTTCGAGCTATTGGAGCCACTACCTTGGACGAATATCAGAAATATTTTGAAAAAGATAAAGCCCTTGAGCGTCGTTTTCAAAAAGTAATGGTGGAAGAGCCTGATACTGAGAGTGCTATTTCTATTCTTCGTGGTATCAAAGAAAAATATGAAGCCCATCACAAGGTACGTATTAAAGACGAGGCTATCATTGCTGCTGTGGAGCTTTCTGAGCGTTATATTTCCAATCGTTATTTGCCAGACAAGGCAATTGACCTGATGGACGAGGCAGCCGCTAAGCTTCGTATGGAAATCAATTCCAAACCTGAAGAATTGGATGTGCTCGACCGTAGAATAATGCAGTTGGAAATTGAAATAGAAGCCATTAAGCGAGAGAATGACGAAGAAAAACTTCGCTTGCTCAATGCCGATTTAGCTAATATTAAGGAAGAACGAAATGAGCTTTTCACCAAGTGGCAAGGAGAAAAATCTTTGGTAGATGAGATACAAGCTACTAAAAATAATATAGAACAATACAAACTTGATGCCGAACGTGCCGAACGAGAAGGAAACTATGGAAAAGTAGCTGAAATCCGTTATGGAAAGATAAAACAAGAAGAAGAAAAGCTTGAAAACCTCCAAAAAGAGGTAGAAGGGCACGAAATGACAATGATTAAAGAGGAGGTTACCCGTGAGGATATTGCAGAAGTAATTGCCAAATGGACAGGAGTGCCTGTTACCAAACTAATGCAAGGCGAACGAGAAAAACTCCTTCATCTGGAAGAAGAACTTCACAAGCGTGTAGTAGGGCAGGAGGAAGCTATTTCAGCCGTTTCTGATGCGATTCGTCGTAGTCGTGCAGGCTTACAAGACCCTAAAAAACCGATTGGTTCTTTCCTTTTCTTGGGAACTACTGGGGTCGGAAAAACAGAGCTAGCTAAGGCACTTGCGGAATATCTCTTCGATGATGAGAATGCGATGACTCGTATTGATATGAGTGAATATCAGGAAAAACACGCTGTGAGCCGTTTGGTGGGAGCGCCTCCTGGGTATGTAGGTTATGATGAAGGCGGTCAGCTTACCGAGGCAGTACGCCGACGCCCATACTCTGTAGTGTTATTAGACGAAATAGAGAAAGCACATCCTGATACTTTTAATATTCTCTTGCAAGTATTGGATGAAGGAAGGCTTACTGATAACAAGGGACGGACAGCCAATTTCAAGAATACAATTATCATTATGACCTCCAATATGGGAAGTCAGCTCATTCAGGATAGTTTTGAGCAATATAAGGACATAGAGGAGGCTACTGAGAGAGCTAAAGAGGAAGTGCTACAGCTCCTTAAGCAGACAGTACGCCCTGAGTTTATCAATCGTATAGATGACATCGTGATGTTTACACCTCTTACCGAGGCGAATATCAAGCAGATAGTACGCTTACAGCTCAATAGTATTATCAAGCTGGTGGCTCGTGAAAATATTATCTTAGAGGCTACCGATGAGGCTATAAACTACCTAGCTGAGCGGGGGTATGACCCACAATTCGGAGCTCGTCCAGTGAAGCGTGTTCTCCAGAAAGAAGTAATGAATGCTCTTTCTAAGGAAATTCTAAAAGGAGAGATCAAAGCGGGTAACCTTGTGCTGATAGATTCTTTTGATAATGGATTGGTGTTCAGAAATAAGGAGTAAAAAGATGAAATATAGGAAGAGGCTCTTTCTTAGAAAGAGCCTTTAAATTCTATATAATAGAAAAAGCACCTACATTGCTGTAAGTGCTTTAAGCGAAAGTGGTCCAGCTTGGGCTCGAACCAAGGACCCCCTGATTATGAGTCAGGTGCTCTAACCAGCTGAGCTACAAGACCTCGCTTTTTCAGGGTGCAAAAGTACAACCTTTTTCTTAAATATCAAAATTTTGAGACTAACTTTTTTTGAAAAATACGATAAAGTGCTGAGAGAAACAGACTTATCTACTCAAAAATCTCCGTAATAGGAAGTCTACAGCTAGGGAAAAAAGTCCCTTTTGCTTGCTTATGATAGATTCTTTTAGCTGTGTTACAGACTCAGAGAATAGCCTGCCAATAGAGAAATTACGTACCATTGACTGATAGTCACTTTTAAGGCACATAAGGTCAATATCCTTCTTGAGCTTTAAAGCTCTTAAGTCATTCTCTATCTCTTCCAATGAAGTATATTTCCTTTCCATAAGCAATTAATCTTTAAAGTATATTTCAGATAATTTTCCTAATATAGGCTTGTATATAAGGGACTTACGTGATTTGTAGATAATCACTAAGCCTAGTAAGAATAGAAGCCCCATAATAAGGAATCCTAAGGCGTTACTATCTAACCATTCCCCTATGGCAAAAGCAGCGGCCAAAGCCAAAAAGAAAGCAATAATCAAGATGAAAAGTCCTCCAACAAAGAGGCTTACAATTCCCATAGCAGATTTGGCTATAATACGGAATGAATATAGCTTATAGTATTCTATATGAGAATTAACAGTAGCTTCCAATTCATTAGGAAGGCTCTGTGCAGATGCTTTCAATTCGCTGAGTGCCATTTTATGAAGGATTTAGTTATTTTTGAAATTTAGCATTAGCCTTTTTAAGGTCTTCTAATTTTCTTTCTAAAGCATTGATAAGTTCTTCTGCCTTATAGCTGGATTTAGAAAGAAGTTTTTCTACGTTTTCTTCTAGAGTTCCTTTTAACTTGATTTTTTTCTCTTTCAGATTTTCATTCAAGTCTACAAGTTTGTCTCTTAAGTTATCAGAAACTCCCTCTAGAGACTTTCTAATACGTTTGCGAGTCTTTTTTCCTTCATCAGGAGCAAAAAGAATTCCTATTCCTACACCGATAGCAGCTCCTACAACTAAAGCTGCTAATGCATTTCCTGTTTTTGACATATTGACGTTTTTTTATAGGCAAAAATACATTTTTATTTCTAAATAGAATCATTTTATATGTTATTTTTTTTCTAAAAATATTTTTTCTATTTTAATTTATTGATTTCTAATTAATTATATCGTTTCGATAGAAAAACTTATGAACATTAACAAAAAAGCTCTCTTCTATGTAGGAAAAAAATAGTAACTTTGCCTCTCTAATGGGTAAGAGAGTGAGGTTTCTAGGAAATTTTGCTCCTTATTACTTAATAAAAAAATATGTCTTGGTTCAAACGTAAAACAAAAGGAATACAAACAGCCACTGAGGAGAAGAAGGATATCCCACAGGGCTTATGGTATAAGTCTCCTACAGGTAAAATCATTGAGACAGAAGAGCTAGCAAGCAATTTCTATGTAAGCCCAGAGGATGGCTACCATGTACGTATAGGGAGTAAGGAATATTTTGAGATTCTTTTTGATGATAAGTATAGTGAGCTTGATAAAACAATGAGAGCTAAGGATCCGCTAGACTTTGTGGATACTAAGAATTATAAGGATCGTCTTAAAGAAGCACAAAAGAAGACAAACTTATATGATGCTGTACGCTGTGCTGTAGGAGAGTCCAAAGGAAGAGAGATCGTAGTTGCCTGTATGGATTTTGATTTTATAGGAGGCTCTATGGGAAGTGTAGTAGGAGAGAAGATAGCTCGGGCTATTGACTATGCCATCAAGAATAAGTTGCCTTTTATGATGATTTCTAAATCAGGAGGAGCGCGAATGATGGAAGCTGCTTTCTCCTTAATGCAAATGGCGAAAACTTCTGCTAAATTAGCTCAATTAGATGATGCAGGATTACCCTATATATCTCTTTGTACAGACCCTACCACAGGAGGAGTAACGGCTTCTTTTGCGATGTTAGGCGATATTAATATCGCAGAGCCTGGAGCTTTGATTGGTTTTGCAGGTCCTCGAGTGGTAAAAGATACCACTGGAAAGGAACTCCCTGAAGGGTTCCAAACAGCTGAGTTTGTTCAGGAACATGGCTTTCTTGACTTTATTGTGAATCGTAAGGAACTTAAGGATAAGGTGAATCTGTACATTGACCTTGTTATGAATATTCCTGTTCGAGCATAGTTCTGAAAATCAGAAACCTAATAATTATATGAATGCGTGACTCTACCCTCAGAAATCACGCATTCTACTATCTATAAGGATAGTAACAGGTCCATCATTGCAGAGAGCTACTTGCATATCTGCCCCAAAAACTCCTGTGGCAATTTCTCTCTGGGCTACCTCTTTAAGAGTTACGAGAAATTGTTCGTACAGAGGGATGGCTATTTCAGCTCTTGCCGCACGGATATAGGATGGTCGGTTTCCTTTCTTGGTACTCGCCTGTAATGTGAATTGGCTTACTACGAGCAATGAACCTCCAACCTCTTGTACGGAAAGATTCATAACTCCTTGAGAATCATTAAATAAGCGAATTTGAGTGATTTTTTTGCATAAATAATCAATATCTTCTTGATTATCAGTCTCTTCTATTCCTAGAAAGACAAGTAATCCGTGAGTTATTTCTGAATAGCGGATTCCTCCTATTGAAACGCTTGCTTCTGTTACACGTTGGATAAGTACTCTCATAGTTTCTTGATAAATATATTGTAAAAAAGATAAAAACCGCTTTAAAAGAGATTCAAAAGCGGTTTTTAATAAATAAAATATACATTTTTTTGGAAAAATAATCTATTCTACGAAAGGATTTTCTTCAAATAAGTCTGCAACAGACCAATAACGATCTCCAGAATCGTAATTCACAGTGAGAACTACTTCATTTTCTTTGATTTCTGGGAGCTTTTTAGCAATAGCAGCCAATGAAGTACCGGTGGATATACCCGCAAGGATTCCTTCGGTTCTTACTAATCGCTTGGTATATTCATAAGCCTCATCTTTTTCAATTGTAATAATACCATCATAGATAGAGGTGTTAAGCGTTTTAGGGATAAATCCTGTTCCTATTCCTTGTAGTGGGTGAGGACCTGGTTTTCCACCACTAAGTACAGGAGAGCCAGCAGGTTCTATTCCTAATACCTTTGTATGAGGAAACTTTTCTTTGAGTACTTCTCCAATTCCTGAAAGGTGCCCTCCAGTTCCTATTCCAGAGATGAAATAATCTACACCATTAGGGAAGTCATTAAGGATTTCTTGAGCGGTAGTAAGGCGGTGAATTTCAGGATTAGCAGGGTTTTCGAACTGTTGGGGAATCCAAGAATTAGGAATAGAAGCTGCTAGTTCCTTGGCTTTTTCTACAGCTCCTCCAGTACCTTTTTCTTTAGGAGTAAGTACAAAAGAAGCTCCATAGGCAGAAACTAACTTTCTACGCTCTACACTCATTGATTCAGGCATAACTAACACCAATTTATATCCTTTTACAGCAGCTACCAAAGCAAGACCAACTCCAGTATTCCCAGAGGTAGGTTCAATGATGATGGTATCTTTGTTAATAATTCCTTCACGCTCAGCTTTTTCAATCATAGCTAATGCAATTCTGTCCTTGATGCTTCCACCAGGGTTGCTTTTTTCAAGCTTAATCCATACTTGATGGTTAGGGAATAATTTGGAAAGGCGGATAACAGGAGTATTCCCAATAGCTCCTAAAATATTATTGTGCTTCATAAAAAATAAATTATGTTAAATAAAAAAGGTTTTTTATATATGAAAAAAAATAGGTTCAGGGGATAGGTTCTTTTGCTTGGTAATCACTTCACTTTTATAGTACATTACTGTAAAAGGTTCTACACTTTCGGTAAGCCATACATTTCCTCCAATGGTGCTATCGTGACCTATATGTGTCTGTCCTCCTAAGATGGTGGCTCCTGAGTATATCACTACATTATCTCCTATTCTGGGGTGTCGTACAGCATTCATTTTATCTTTAGATACAGATAAGGCTCCTAAGGTAACCCCTTGATATATCTTCACATTATTTCCTATAACACAGGTTTCTCCAATAACAATTCCTGTCCCATGGTCTATACAGAAATTATTTCCTATTTTTGCGCCAGGGTGAATATCTATTCCTGTTTTACTATGAGCAAATTCGCTCCATACACGGGCTAATAGTTTCAGGTTCTGTATCCATAACTGGTGAGCAAACCTATGAACTACAATAGCATAGAATCCAGGGTAAGCCATATAGACTTCCTCCAAATTCTGAGCAGCAGGGTCATTATCCAGAATCGCTTGAGCATCACGTAGTAAGGTAAGGTATATATTTTCAATAGAATTGAAAAAACTAAGTGTCTCTTTTTGAGCAACTTCATTATCTTTCAGGTAATCATAAATAATACCTGAGAACTCCAATTCCTTAGCTTTAAGCCTTTGAGCAACTTCATATTCACATTCACAAGGAGTTGCATCTAAGTTGAATAACAAGCGATAGAGATCATCTATAAAAAGCTCAGCCTTTTTCTTAGGAAGGCTATTCTTGAGGCTTTCTTTTTGTGAAATAATAAGTTTAGTTAGCTTGTTTTTCATTATTATATATTGTATTGTAATTTATTTGTATAAAAAAATAATAATTATGAAAAGAAAAATAGTAAAAATTTCTTTTGCAAAGATACATATATTTTCCAAATAAAAAAATTTTAATTTGGTTTTTTTACAAAAAAATTTTTTATAAACTTCTTCTATTTCAGAATAGATTTGTATTTATTTGTAAATCAATAAGATATGTTTTGAGCTTATTTGTGAAAATTTATTTTTTATCTTCGAGAAAAAAAGAATATCTTTGCATTGAAAACAAGAACAGATGATACAGGATATTATTACCTATTTACTAGTTGGTATAGCTATCTTCTTTTTAGGGAAGAAATTTTTCTTTAAGAATAAGAAAAAATGCGGAGGAGGACCCGATTGTAATTGCGGAGGATAGTTATTTATCCTTAATAAAGGTTGTTACAAAATTAATTTTGTACCTTTGCACTTTCTAAAACCTAATACAGATGACAAAATTAAGTGTAAATATCAATAAAATAGCTACCTTACGTAATTCAAGAGGAGGGAATGTTCCTGACTTATTACAAGTGGCTACTGATATACAAGAATTTGGCGCAGAAGGAATCACGATTCATCCGCGCCCTGATGAACGGCATATTCGTTATCAAGATGCATTCGATCTTAAGAAGATTGTACATACAGAATATAATATAGAAGGAAATCCTATCCCTAAATTCATAGATCTGGTACTACAAATAAAACCTACACAGGTAACACTAGTTCCTGATGGAGAGGATGTGCTTACCTCCAATGCGGGTTGGGATACAGTGACTCATAAGGATTATCTTACGGAGATAATAGCAGAGTTTAAGCGTAATGGAATACGTACTTCTCTGTTTGTGGATCCCATCACCTCTATGATTGAGGCAGCTGCTAAAACAGGAACAGATAGAGTAGAGCTCTATACAGAGGCCTATGCCAAAGGATATGCTTTAGGAAATAAAGAGGCTATAATTCCCTATGTACAAGCTGCTAAAGTGGCACATCAGGTAGGATTGGGACTTAATGCAGGTCACGATTTAAGTCTGGAAAATCTGCGCTATTTCAAGGAAAATATTCCTACCCTTTTGGAAGTATCTATAGGACATGCTCTAATCAGTGAGGCTCTTTATTTAGGCTTACAGAATGTGGTGAGTATGTATTTGTATCGTCTTAAATAATAAAAAATGGAACTTATTAATTCTCAGATAGTAGGTGAGGGAACTCCCTTAATTATATTACACGGATTTCTAGGAATGGGGGATAACTGGCGTACACACTCTCTTCGTTTTGCAGAGGCAGGTTACCAAGTGCATGTGATAGATGCTCGTAATCACGGACATAGCTTTCATTCTTCGGAATTTTCCTATCAGCTAATGGTAGAGGACTTAATACACTATATGGATAGCCAGCAGATTTCTTCAGCTCCTATCATAGGACATTCTATGGGAGGGAAAACAGCGATGCTTTTAGCAGTAACTTATCCTGAGCGTGCTGAACGTATAGTTGTGGTGGATATGGCTCCTAAGTATTATCCGGTACATCATAAAGTGATACTGGACGCACTTTCTACTTTGGATTTTACTCAGATAAAAACTCGAGAACAAGCTGACCACCAGTTAGGTAAGTTCATTATAGAACCTTCTATAAGGCAGTTTCTGCTTAAGAACGTTTATAGAAAAACTTCTGATGAGCTAGGATTACGTATCAACTTGCCTGTTCTTAAAGATAGAGTAGCTGAAATAGGAACTGCTCTTCCTACAGGAACTATATATGAAGGAGAGGCTCTCTTTGTGATAGGAGGAAAATCCAACTATGTATTGCCGGAAGATATACCTCTTATCAAGCAACATTTTCCTAAGGCTAGTGAGGTAATCATTGCCGATGCAGGGCACTGGGTACAGGTGGAGAAACCTAAAGAATTTTTTGAAATTACATATCAATTTTTACAAAAAAGATGAAGCTCTTATTGAACTTAATCGTTACCAGCTTGCTTATCCTAGGGCTCAGCAGGGTATTGCCACATATAGAGGTTAAGGATTTTCCTTCAGCTTTGTTCTTTGCTATCGCTATCAGTGTTCTTAACCTGTTTGTAAGACCTATTTTGGTAGTTCTATCACTTCCTTTGACTGTTATTACTTTCGGTTTATTTTTGATTATTATTAATACATTGATAATTATCCTAGCTGATAAGTTGATTGATGGGATCACTATATATGGCTTCTGGTATGCAGTTCTTTTTAGTCTCTGTCTTTCAGCAGTACAATCACTATTACAAGGAGAGTCTAATAAGAGATAAAATAAGTTATATGCGAAATAAATTCTTCTATATAGTACTATTTTTATTTGCCTCTGTAATGAGAGGGCAATATAATGAAATAGGTATCTCATTCGGAGGGGCAAATCCTATTTCTGATATAGGAAGTACTTATTATGTGTATCCGACAAAGCCAGCTATAGGGTTTCTCTATAAGCGAAATTTACGGAAACAACTTTCTCTCAGGGCAGATATAAAGTGGTTTCACCTCTGGGATAATGATAGCCGCGCCACTACAGAAGCCCGTAGGGCTAGAGATTTCTCATTTGATAATAGAATGGTGGAGATGGGAGCTGGGGTAGAATATGATTTTCTTCATTTTGATACTCACGAACCTTTCAAGCTACTTTTTACGCCCTATATGCATACGGGTTTCTATTATTTCAAGATGGATAGGTTGTATTTTGATAATCTCACGCTCACAGGTCAGGAAGCTAAGCATCTTCGTTATCCTGAGCGGGCGGAATCTTGGGCGATACCTTTTACCTTAGGGGTAAAGACACGCTTATGGGGCTCCCGATTCCTAGTAGGAGCAGAAGTGAGCTTACGTTATACATTTACCAATAATCTGGAAGGGAGCAAATCTCCTAAGGGAGAATGGTTTGGGAATCTCAATACAAATGATTGGTATATGGTATCAGGATTTTATCTTACCTATACCTTTGGAGCTAAGAAATGTAACTGTTTTGAGTTTGCTAAATAAGGATTTTTAGGAAAATGATAAGTATCTAAAGAATAATCGCAAAAAAAGATTAAAACTTGTTATTTGTTAAAAAATATCTCTGTAAATTCAAGAAAAAATCATATCTTTGCCACTTGATAGTAATTTTGTAGGTAAATTCGATGAACTTAGAAAAAGAAAGGCTTCCCAAGCACTTGGCTATTATAATGGATGGCAATGGACGTTGGGCAAAGCAACAGGGAAAGCCTCGTGTTTTTGGGCACGAAAAGGGAGCAAAAACTGCACGAGAGGTTATTCAGCGGGTAGCAGAATTGGGAATTCCCTATCTGACACTCTATACTTTCTCAACAGAGAACTGGAATCGTCCTAAGCTCGAGATAGAAGCCCTGATGAGGCTTCTCTCAGGCTACCTTAAGAAAGAAGTAGCTGTAATGCAAGCTAATAACATACGCCTTAATACTTTAGGAGATATAAGTCAGTTTCCTAAAAGCCTACAAAAAGAACTGCAAAAAGCCAAAGAACAAACCCAGAATAATACAGGTACAGTCGTGAGCCTTGCCTTAGGTTATGGAAGCCAACAGGAGATCCTACAAATGACACAACAATTGGCTCAAAAAGTAAAAGAAGGAACTCTTTCTCCTGAGCAAATAACCTATACAACTATAGAACAACACCTCTATACCCAAGCAATTCCACCTGTCGATTTGCTTGTTCGTACCAGTGGAGAATATCGAATTAGTAATTTTTTACTCTGGCAGATAGCCTATGCAGAACTATATTTTACAGATGCTTTTTGGCCTGATTTTACTACAGAAGAATTACATAAAGCCTTATTAAATTATCAACAAAGAGAACGCAGATTTGGAAAAACCAGTGAACAACTTACTTAGTATGAGAACATTTGTATATACTCTTTTTGGGATATTTTTTCTCAATATTACTCACGCTCAAGAAGAGAACAGAGACCAAACCCTTAAGGATACACTATCTACACATACACAGGAACTTACTTCTCTTGAAAGAGGGAAGGAGTTCATTATAGGAGGGATAGAGGTCGCAGGAGCCAAGCATTATAATGCACAAACCATTATCGTGGCTTCAGGGCTTAAGGTAGGGGATAAAATTACTATTCCTAGTGAGAAATTCACTCGGATTATTCATAAGCTCTGGGATTACCAAGTGTTCAATGATATTGATATCTACATTACTAAAGTAGAAGGGAATAAGGTATTCTTGGAGTTTGCTATACAGGAAATGCCTGAATTAGTGGATGTTCAGGTAACAGGAATCCGTAAGAAAAAGGGTGAAGAACTGCTTAAAAAAGCAGAATTGGAACCTACTAAATTGAATGGAAAAAAACTCAATGAAAGCCTTATAGCTAAAACAAAATCCTATATTACAAATAAATACCGTAAGGAAGGTTATCTTAATACCAAAGTTCATATCAATACTCAAGAGGTTGATTCTTTAGGGACGAAGGTAAGGATGCTTATTCGTGTGGATAGAGGTAATAAGGTGAAAATTAACCATATTACTTTTGAAGGAAATGAAAAATTCGCAGATGCTAAGCTTCGTAGGCAACTGAAGAAAACAAAACAACGCTTCTTCGGGCGTTTCTGGAAACGTTCTAAATATGTGCAGGATAAGTATGATGAAGATCTTACTAAGCTAATTGATTTCTATAAAGAAAATGGTTATCGTGACGCTCGCATTACTAAAGATACCCTCTATGACGGAAAAGAGAATATAGACCTTAAAATATCCTTGGAAGAGGGAAAGAAATACTATTTCGGAGATATTAAGTTCTTAGGAAATACAGTCTATAATAATCAAGCTCTTTCGCATCTTTTAGGTCTTAAGAAAGGAGAAGTCTATAATGGGGTTCAGCTTCGTAATAGAATAAATGATCCTAAGAACCCAGATGCGAACAGTATCGCCAACCTTTACCAGAATACAGGTTACTTATTCTCTCAGATAAATCCTGTGGAGACTTCCGTGGTAAATGACACAATTAATTTCGAGATCCGTATCCACGAAGGAAAACCTGCTTATTTTAATAATGTATCAGTATCAGGAAATACAATTACTAATGATAAGGTAATCTATCGAGAGTTAAGAACACGTCCTGGTTATCTTTATTCTAAAGAAGATGTGATACGTACCATACGAGAACTTTCTCAATTGGGTATATTTGATGCTCAGAAGATAAATCCTCAGATAAAGAATCCAGACCCTAATTCAGGAACTGTGGATTTGGAATATGAGCTTGATGATACGAGTTCTTCTAGTCAAATTCAATTACAAGGAGGATACGGCGGAAGTGGTTTTATAGGAACCTTGGGGCTTAACTTTAATAACTTCTCTATTCAGAATATTTTTGATAAGAAATCCTATCGTCCTTTACCAATGGGTGATGCTCAGAAGCTAGCTCTGAACATTAGTGCAAGCCGTTCTTATCGTGTCTTTAGTTTTTCTTTTATGGAGCCTTGGATGGGAGGAGAGCGCCCTGTTCAGTTCTCAGCCTCATTTAATCATTCTGTAAGTTACGATTATAACTACTATACTTATGATGTGGATAGAAGCAAACGCTTTTACATAACAGGGGTTTCCTTGGGACTTGCTAAACGATTGAATGTTCCTGATGACTATTTCCAATTATCACAATATATAAGTTATAATTATTATGACTTGAAGAATTATAATACATATTTATTTACATTTGGAAATGGATATTCTAATGCATTCTCTTATACAATATCTTTAAGCAGACGCTCTAGTGGACCGAATCCTATTTATCCTTTAGGAGGGAGTGATTTTAATATTACAGCTAAGCTAACACCTCCTTATTCCTTATTTAATAATGTGGATTATAAGTCCTTGATGGATCAGCGTGCAGAAGCCGTTTCTAACCAGAATACAAATCGTATTGCCGAAATTGATCAACAAAGGTTCAAATGGTTGGAATTCTATAAGTTGCGTTTGTCAGGGGCTTGGTATCTGAATCTGGTAGATAAGTTAGTATTACGCCCTAATGCGGAATTTGGTTACTTAGGTTATTATAATAAGGATAGAGGAACTGTTCCTTTTGAACGTTTCTTTGTAGGAGGAGATGGAATGGCTACTTATGGTTCATTGGATGGTCGTGAATACGTACAGATGCGAGGTTATCCAAACCAATCGCTTTCCTCTCGTGATGGGGATGTAATCTATAATAAATTCTCTTTGGAATTGCGCTATCCTATTACACTAAAGCCTACAGCTTCTATCTATGGATTGGTGTTTACTGAAGGAGCTAATTCTTACTCAAGTTTCTCTCAGTATAATCCCTTTGATATTAAGCGTTCAGCAGGTTTCGGGATACGTATCTTTATGCCGATGTTTGGGCTCTTAGGGTTTGATTTTGGTTATGGATATGATGGTATCAATGGAAGAACCTCTCCACACGGTTGGGAAACCCACTTTATCTTTGGACAACAGTTTTAGGATAACATAGAAATTAATTCAAGCAACAGGTAATAGGTAACAATATTTTATCTATTACCTGTTATTCAAATATTTAAATACCAATTATTCATTAGTTTTATCTAAAAAAATATTATGGAAGAGAATAATCCCATAGAACAGCCTTTAACTCCTAATGAGAACGCTCAAGGAGACCCTCAGGAAACCATTACTCGTATCAGTGGAATGTATCAGAATTGGTTCTTGGACTATGCTTCTTATGTAATCCTTGAGCGAGCTGTTCCCGCCTTGGAAGATGGTTTTAAGCCTGTTCAACGCCGTATTATGCACTCTATGGACGAGCTGGAGGATGGTCGTTATAATAAGGTAGCCAATATCGTAGGAAATACGATGAAGTACCACCCTCACGGAGATGCTTCTATAGGAGACGCTATTATACAAATAGGACAGAAAAATCTCCTTATTGATACACAAGGAAGCTGGGGGAATATCCTCACAGGCGACGATGCAGCGGCTCCTCGTTATATTGAAGCACGCTTATCTCATTTTGCCTTGGAGGTTCTTTTCAGCCCCAAGGTTACCGAATGGCAAAAGAGTTATGATGGGCGCAATGATGAGCCTGTACACCTACCTGTGAAGTTTCCGTTACTCTTGGCTCAAGGAGCAGAAGGAATTGCGGTGGGGCTCTCTACCAAAATCCTTCCTCATAATTTTAATGAACTGATTGATGCTTCGGTGCTTTATCTTGAAGGAAAGCCCTTTGAGTTGTATCCAGATTTCCCTACAGCTGGGATTATGGATGTGGCTGGCTACAATGATGGAATGCGTGGCGGTCGTATCAAGGTACGTGCCCGTATCGCTCAAAAGGACAAATCAACCTTAGTGATTACGGAAATTCCATTTGGAACGACTACCTCATCTCTGATAGATTCTATTCTTAAAGCTAATGAAAAAGGTAAAATAAAGGTACTTAAAGTAGATGATAATACCGCCAAAGATGTTGAAATATTAGTACATCTACCCAAAGGAATTTCTCCTGATAAAACCATTGATGCTCTCTATGCTTTTACGGATTGTGAGACTTCTGTATCGCCTCTTTGTTGTGTAATTGAGGGGAGCAAACCTCTCTTTATTGGAGTAAGTGATATCCTAAAGAAAAGTACAGATAGAACTGTCGATATCCTTAAGCGTGAGTTGGAAGTACAACTGGACGACCTTCAGCAGAAGTGGCATAATGCCTCCTTGGAGAAAATATTTATCCGTGAGGAGATGTATATTAACTTCAAGGAATATAATGACAAAGAAGAACTTTTTGCGTATTTATATCGCTCTTTTGAACCTTTTAAGGAACAACTGTTGCGCCCTATCACCGATGAAGATTTGGATCGTCTTACCAAAATCCCGATGATTCGTATTACCAAATATGATACCTACAAAGCCGAAGAAAATCTCCTGAAAATAGAAGCTGATATAGAAGAGGTAAGAAACCACTTGGACAATTTGATTTCTTTCGCCATTGATTATTTCAGAAATCTGCAAAAGAAATATGGTAAGGGAAAAGATCGTAGAACAGAAATACGTCCATTTGATACTATTGAGGCTACTAAGGTAGTGGTACGTAACCTCAAGCTCTATGTAAATAAGGAAGAGGGATTCGTAGGGACTTCCCTTAAAAAAGACGAATATGTAGCTGATTGTAGTGATATAGATGATATTATTGTCTTTACCGCAGATGGAAAAATGATTATCACCAAGGTAACCGAAAAGAGCTATATTGGAAAGAATATTATTCACGTGGGCGTCTTCAAAAAGAATGATACGCGTACAGTATATAATTTGGTTTACCGCAATGGGAATGATAAAAATTCCTATATCAAGCGCTTTACCGTAACAGGAATCATCCGTGATAAGGAATATGACGTGGTAGAACCCCATAAGGATTCCCAAATCCTATACTTCTCAG
>NZ_CAURLX010000044.1:0-16672 GCF_963525585.1 uncultured Capnocytophaga sp.
TTAGCAGCAGATACACGAATGTATCCTTGCATTTCTTGGTGAAGAGCAGAACAGAAGTCTGTACAGTAGAATGGCCATACTCCTACTTTAGTAGGTTTCCAAACGAGGGTTTCAGTTTGTCCAGGCATAATAAGGAGCTCTGCATTTTGAGCACCTAGTACAGAGAATCCGTGAGGGATATCCCAGTCTTGTTCTACGTTGGTTACGTGGAAATATACAGTGTCCCCTACTTTGATACCTTCGATGTTATCAGGAGAGAAGTGGCTACGTACGCAAGTCATATATACGTGTACATTGTTACCTTCTCTTACCACTTTAGCATCAGCATCGGTACGAGTTACGTAAGGGTGGTGGTTATCCTTAAGCGGATAGATTTTGGTTTGTTGATCTTTGATTTTTGAAGCAGCAATACCTTGTGCATAGTGGGGCTCTCCGATAGTAGGGAAGTCAAGGATAAGTTCCATTTTATCTCCAGAGATATCGAATAACTGAGCAGATTGGCAAAGTTCAGGACCTGTAGGGAGGAAGCGGTCTTTGGTAATTTTGTTCATCGCAACGAGGTATTTACCATAAGGCTTACGAGAGTCTCCACCAGGGATCATAAGGTGACCAGGAGCGTAGTAAGTAGCGTGTCTGTCTAATACTTCCCAAGTACCTACTTTCCATTTTACGACTTCAGAAGAGATGAAGAAAGTAGTATAAGCGTTTCCTTTGTCATCGAATTCAGTATGCAAGGGTCCGAGTCCAGAGCTTTTTACAACTCCAGCTACTACTGCATCCATTTTGATAGTAGGGATACCATATTTTTCACCATCGAAAGCTTTGTCTTCGATAGCTTTTATCATTTTAGAGAAAGAGTGAACAGTAAGTTCAGAAGCAAGCTTACCATTACCAATGATGTATTCTCCAGTTGGGTCAACATCTACTCCGTGAGGAGATTTTGGTGTAGGGAGTAGGTAAACGAGTCCAGGAAGCTGAGAAGCGTCAAGGATTTTTACAGTTTCTACTACTTCAGACTTACCAGTGTGAGTTTCATCACTGTAAGTATTGTGGTAGTGAGGCGCTTTCATTTCGGTGAATTTACCTTGTTTGATATACTCTTCTGCTACTTTCCAGTTGATAGCAGCGATGTAATCGTAGTCATTTTGAGAAGCTTCTACTTCAAGGAGTGAGTTAGCTTCCTCAGTGTTATAAGTGGTAAAGAATACCCATCCGTGAGATTTACCTTTACCAGAGTGAGCTAGGTCATAGTTGAACCCAGGCATAAGCACTTGGAATTCAAGGTTCATAGCACCTGAATCAGGATTTACTTTTACGAAAGAGATAGCACCTTTGAATTTACCTTTGTAATCCTTAATAGCTACGTCTTCCTGAGGGATAGGCACAGAGAAACGAGTTCCTCCTACTATGTACTCAGTGTTTTCGGTAACGAAAGTAGAAGAGTGGTTTCCTCCTACATTAGGAAGTTCTAGGATTTCTTCTGTTTCGAAAGTTTTAAGGCTGATACGCGCCACACGAGGGGTGTTATTACCATTGATAAAGATCCAACGTCCGTCTACTTCTCCATTAGTTTGAGAAAGGTCAGGGTGATGGGTGTCATCCCAAGGAATGAATCCGTGGGTAGTTTGCAAAAGAGGTTTGGTTTCTTCGTTGTAACCATAACCTTTCTCAGGGTCTTGAGAGAATACAGGAATCACTTTAAGCAAGCGTCCAGAAGGAAGTCCGTAAGTAGCCAACTGACCACTGAATCCTCCTGAAAGGAAAGCATAGTATTCATCGTATTCTCCAGGTGCTACATACACCTTTTGGGCAGCGTCAGAAGCGCCTATCGCTCCTGCTTTGTCGTTACCTTTGTTGTCAGTATTGCCACATCCAACCACAAAAGCACTAGCAACTGCCATAGATAACAATTTGCTTGTCTTCATAAAACAATTTATTTAAAATATATTCTTTACTTGTGTAAAAGTCTGTAAGAGGGCTTAGTACTCTTACAGACTTTGCTTATATATGCTTATTCAATAGTACGGAAGTACTCTAGGATAGCTCTGGCTTGTTCTTCAGTAAGGTGCTGATTAGCCATAGGAGCACCATTAGCTTCCACTAGAAGTTGCTTTGCGATAGGATCGTTAGCAATCATTTCTTCAGGGTTAAGAATCATATTCATTACCCATTCAGGAGCACGTCTTTCCAAGATACCTTTAGGAGCAGGTCCGATGAATTTTTTGGTAGGCTTATGGCAAGCAGTACAGTTAAGCTTGAAAAGTTCTTTTCCTTTTTCAGCAAGTGCCTGGTCTGGAGCTGCCGCTAGAGGAGGATTTACCGCCTTTACAGGTCCTATTCCCTTGTTACTCAAATCCACGTTAGCACCTCCTTCATTAGAGGGGGTTGCAGGAGCAGATTCTGCAGGGGTTGCAGGTGTGGTGGAGGTAGTAGTCTCAGGAGTAGTTCCTTCTGTTGTTGTTCCTTTGTCAGAAGAAGCGCCTCCATTACAGCTAGCGAAAGCAACCATTACGGCTGTTGCTAAAGTCAATTTCAACGATTTCATCAAATTGTTTTTTTAGTATTTTATTATGAGGCAAAGATACTGATTTTTTTTGAATTCATACAAAATTTTTGCGTTTTTATTTTCGCCTAGAAAACGCCTTGTAAAATATTGATTACAAACCATTTAAGCACAAAAATAACCCCTATAAATTCTTATTCTTTCTCCCATTCTTGGATTTATTAAGAGGACAAAAAGCGGATTTGCCCCTAATAAAAGACAAAAGTATATTTTACTCTTTGCGCCTGCTGACTACCTGCTCATATACCTGCTCGTACATAGGGATAATTTTTCTTTCATCAAAGAGGGAAGCCTGCTGTAAGGCTTGGGCTTTGAAGCGGGATAGAGTGGCTTCGTCGTTGAGAATGACAAGGGCATTCTGTACCATTGCCTCAATATCGCCTATGGGGCTTAAGAAGCCTGAATAGCCCTGCTTATTGACCTCAGGAATCCCTCCTGCATTGCTGGAGATCACAGGCACTCCTTGCGCCATAGCCTCAAGGGCAGCGAGCCCAAAGCTCTCGGATTCTGAGGGGAGCAAGAAGAGGTCGGAAGAGCAGAGTACCTCATCTATTTCCAAGCTATTCCCTAGGAAGATAACCGAATTCTGTAAGCCTAAGCGATGTACGAGGGCTTGGGTATGCTCCCTATCAGGTCCGTCACCTACCATAATGAGTTTTGCTTTCTTATGGGGGAGCAATTGGTAGAAAATTTCGACAACATCGGGGGTTCTTTTAACCTTTCTGAAGTTACTGATGTGGGTGATAATAAGCTCATCAGGATTGGCGAGCATTGCTCGTTGGCATCTTTTAGGAGCGTTTTTTTTCTGTTCTATATCAATGAAGTTAGGAATCACCTTGATGTCCTTATGAATGTCAAAAAGGTCATAGGTATTCTTACGGAGGCTTTCGGAGACGGAAGTTACGGCATCGGAAGCGTTGATGCTGAAGGTTACCGCCGTCTTATAATACTCGTGGTTCCCCACTAGGGTTATATCGGTACCGTGTAGGGTGGTGATAATAGCCACCGAGATACCCTCCTGCAGGAGAATCTGCTTTGCCATATAGGCGGCATAGGCGTGAGGAATCGCATAATGAGCGTGAATGACATCAATACGGTATTCGCGTACCACCTCGACCATTTTGCTAGAGAGTGCTAGCTCATAGGGCTGATAGCGGAATAGCGGGTACTCCTCCATATACACCTGATGGAAATAGATATTCTTATGAAATACCGATAGGCGTACCGGTTGCCCATAGGTAATAAAATGCACTTGGTGCCCCTTGTGAGCGAGTGCAACGCCTAATTCTGTAGCAACAACACCACTTCCTCCAAAGGTAGGGTAACAAACAATAGCTATATTCATAATAAATTAACAATATGAGCCATAATAGGCAGTTTTTTAAGTTTTTATAGGTTATTATAATTGACAAGAGGGCTACAAACCCGTGCCCGTGTATAGAAGCAAGACAAAGACTATGGCACTTGGAATACTAAAAGCTTATTATAGGGGTAAAATTTGCATTTTTCTCTATAAATGATATCTGGCTTGAGCAGTTACACTCATATCCGAAAAATCGCCTCTGAGGTACTTATAATAAGCGGCAATTCCAATCATTGCGGCGTTATCGGTGCAGTACTGGAAAGGCGGAATAAAAGTCTGCCAATGGTGCTTGTGAGCCAGCTGTTGTAAGGCTGTGCGCAGGGCAGAATTGGCGCAAACGCCTCCTCCTATGGCTATCTGGGTAATACCTGTCTGAGTTACGGCTTTTTTGAGCTTACGCATCAGGATTTCGATGATTGTATATTGTACAGAAGCACAGATATCAGCCATGTTATCTTGGACAAAAGAAGGGTTCTGTTGGGTTTGCTTTTGGATAAAGTAGAGGACAGCGGTTTTGAGTCCTGAGAAGCTAAAGTCCAAGCCTTCTACCTTTGGAAAAGGGAAAGGGAACGCCTTAGGATTGCCCTCTTTCGCATATCGGTCGATGAGGGGACCCCCTGGGTAAGGGAGTCCGAGGATTTTAGCGGTTTTGTCGAACGCTTCCCCTACGGCGTCATCTTGGGTCTGCCCTAGGATTTCCATCGAAAAATAGTCGGTTACCTTCAGAATCTGGGTATGTCCTCCGCTGATGGTCATTGCCAGAAAGGGGAAAGTAGGTTTTTGCTGGGCTGGATTCTCAATAAAGTGGGACAAGATATGTCCTTGCAGGTGATTGACCTCTATCAAGGGGATTCGTAAGGCGAGCGCCAAGGACTTAGCGAAAGAGACACCTACAAGGAGGGATCCCTGTAAGCCTGGTCCTCGGGTGAAAGCAATAGCAGCGAGCTGAGACTTCTCCACCTGAGCCTGTGCCAAGGCTTGATCGACCACCGGAACGATGTGCTGCTGATGGGCACGAGAAGCCAGCTCAGGCACTACGCCCCCATACTGCTGATGTACCTGCTGGCTGGCAATCACATTGGAAAGGACTTTATCGTCCTGTAGTACTGCCGCAGAGGTATCATCACAGGAAGATTCTATGGCTAATATATAAGTAGCTTGAGGATGCATTATTCGGGTTAAAAAAAATTTATATCAGTCAAGTAGGAAGTATGGATTTTTATTGTATTTTTGTACCCATTTTAACTTGTGATCAGTTCCTCCTAAAAATAGGGCAAAAATACTAAAAAAATAAATAAGAGAAAGGTGGTTGGAAAATTTTTTCGCGTTCTGAAAAAAATCATCAAAATAAGTTGTTACCTCCTGGTTTTCATCTTCTTATTACTGACAATCCCTGCTGTACAGAGCTACTTAGGGAATCGAGCGATGGCGTGGCTGAACTCGGAGTATAATGTAGATATAGAGGTAGAACGGCTTTCGGTGAGCCTTACGGGAATGATAGGGCTAGATGGCGTCCTGATACGAGACCATCATCGGGATACCCTTATCGCAGCCCAAGAAATCCGTACCCCTATCCTTGATATAAGGCAACTGATCAATGGGAACTTATACTTCTCGACCATTGAAGCCGATGGGCTCTACTTGGATATGAAGACCTACAAGGGAGACACCCTCTCGAACTTGGATATCTTCATTTCCCGTTTTGATAGTGGCGCTCCTGCCAGCCAAGAGCCTTTCATAATGAAAGCCAACGAAATCAACCTACGAGAGGCGCGCTTTCGTGTATGGGATGAGGATACCACAGGCGACCCTACCCTTACCTACATAGACCACCTAAGCACCCGCATTTCAGATTTCAGTATCTATGATTCTGAAGTAACTATGGAGATGAAAACGGGCTCTTTGCGCCTAGATAAGCACTTACAGATAGAGGAGCTGAGTACCTATTTTCACTACAATAATTCGCTAATTGCACTGGATAAAGTGCTGCTAAAAACCCCCTATTCGCAAGTAGATGCCGATATTAGCTTCCACGCTTATAAGGAGAGTTATGCCGACTTCCTGAACAAGGTAACCCTAGAGGCTACCTTTAGGGAATCACACATTGGCACGGAGGACATCAATGGGTTCTATAACGGGTTCGGGCAAGGAAAGCTCATTGATATAGAAGGGGAAGGCAAGGGTACCCTTAACAACCTCTCTATCAGCAATATCAACCTATATACAGAGAATACAGCTATAGAAGCAGAGGAAATCCTTCTGAGGAATGCCTTTGACAAGGGGAAGGACTTCGTATTCTGGGGGAATTTTCCTCATTTTGCGTCGGTATATAGTGATTTGGCGGGGCTGATGCCTGAGGTCTTGGGCAAGCAGCTTCCGGAGGAACTGCGTGATTTTGGGTTCTTTGAGGGGGTAGCGGAGCTTACTTATACCACCCGTGACCTGCTGATAGATGCGGATGTATTCACCCAGAAGGGCGATTTTATCCTCAGTGGGAGCCTGTATAACATCTCCCACCCTAAGGAAGCCACCTACGAGGGTTCTCTGGAGACCTACCGCTTACAGCTAGGGAAGCTCTTGAGAATCTCGGATATGAAGGAGCTCTCGGCAGGGATTAAGTTCTCTGGCAAGGGTATCGACTACAGCCACCTGAATAACTCCAACGAGCTATCCCTGACCACCACCATTCATTCCGTAGAATATCGCGATTATCTCTATCAGGATATAGAGCTCAAGGCGAACTATGCCCATAGGAAGCTCAAAGCCAACGCTCAGATAGCGGATAAGCACCTGAATATGCACTTTGAAGGGGCGATAGACCTGCTTTCTTCCAAGAAGCAACACTACAGCCTTACGGGGGAGATGAACCACGTGGATTTGAAAGCATTGGGCTTCATCAAAAAGGACTCTATTGCGCAAGTAAGAGGGAATATAGACCTGAACATCAAGGGGAATACGCTGGACGATATGGAAGGGCGTATTGTGCTCAAAAATGCTTCTTATAAGAAAAATATAGACACGTATAACTTTGCCGATTTCTCCATTGAGATTCAGAAAGACACCAATAGTGTCCGCACCATTACGCTAGAATCACCGGATATCATTTCGGGGAAGGTGGAGGGCGAATTCAAGTTTGCCCAGATAGGCAAAGTACTGGTCAATACCCTTGCTTATGGGTTTGACAACTATAAGCCTTTTAAGGTAATGCAAGGGCAATACCTAACGTTTGATTTTAAGATTTACAATAAGATTATAGAGATATTCCTTCCGGAACTCTCTTTTGCTCCGAACACCTTTATTCGTGGAAAATTGGTAGGTGATGAGAATGATTTCAAGATTAATTTCCGCTCACCCTATATCCATTTGTATGAGACCACGCTCAAGGGGGTGAATCTGGAATATGACAAGAAGAATCCGCACTATCGTTCGCTGATACAGCTCTCGAGTATCCAGAACCCCTATTATCAGATAGAGGAATTCAATATCCTGAACACCTCCAAGGAGGATACCCTATTCTTCAAGACGGAGTTCAAGGGAGGAAAGAACTCCGAGGATGATTACACGCTGAACTTCTATCATACAATTAACAAGAAGCGACAATCGGAAGTAGGGATGTTGCCTTCGACGATATTTTTCAAGAATAACGAATGGCATATAGGAGATGAGCGAGAGACGAAGGTTGTTTTCGACCGCAAGATGGATTCAATCTATATCCAACACTTCAGGCTCCATCACGAGAATGAAACCATAGCCTTTGATGGGCGCCTAGGTCGGGAGGATTATAAGGACTTACACCTAGTTTTTGACAAAGTAAATATCAATGATATCCTTCCGAAGATGGAAGGGCTGGATACCCAAGGAATCCTCAATGGGCATCTGTCACTGCTCCAGCGCAAGAAGCTATACTACCCTTCGGCAAACCTATCCATTAAGGGGGTTAGCCTCAATAGCTATGACTTAGGCGACCTGATTGCTACCCTAGAGGGGAATGAAGACCTGACGTTCTTCAAAGCCAATCTAGAGTTTCTCAACGAATTAGGCTCCGGGCTCCACGCCTATGGGGGTATCACGGTAGATAAGGGGGACACGTGGCTGAACCTGACAGCGGATGTGAATAAGGTACGCTTAGAGCCTTTCTCTCCGCTGATGCAGGACATCCTTTCCGACCTCAAGGGGAGCCTCACAGGGCAAGCTCGTATCACAGGAACAGCCAGCAAGCCCAAGATAGAGGGCAGCCTCTTACTCAATGAAGGGAGCGTGGGCGTGCCTTACCTGAAGGTGGATATGGACGTGGCGGAGAACACCCTCATCAGCCTACAGGATAACCAGTTCGTATTCCAAGAGACCACCCTTACCGATAAGATATTCAAGACCCAGACGGCTTTCAATGGGCGCATCTACCACCGAGATTTCTCGGACTGGTTCCTAGACCTACACTTTGACACCAAGGGCAAGAAGTTCCTAGTACTCAACACCCAAGCCAAGGACAACGACCTGTTCTATGGTACGGCTTTCATTGTAGGGAAGGCAAGTATTACGGGGAATATCAACGAACTGACCATAGGGGTAAAAGCCGTATCAGGCGAGGGCACCCAGTTCAAGATTCCGCTAAGCGACACCCAGACGGTGGGGGACGATTCCTATATCAACTTTGTTAGCAAAGAGACTATTCATAAAAAAGGCATCGTACCGAAGACCTACCAAGGGCTAGAGATGAACTTTGACGTAGATATCCTCCCTACAGCAGAGGTGGAAATCATCGTAGATCCGAAGAACAACTCCAACCTTATCGGTAGGGGTGCGGGAACGATTCTGCTGGAGATTAACACCAATGGGAAGTTCAATATGTGGGGGGACTTTATCACCACCTCAGGGGAATATAACTTCAAGTATGAGGGGCTCATTGACAAGAAATTCAAGGTACTCCCTGGGGGTTCCATCTCGTGGAATGGGGAACCTATGGGGGCGAGCCTGCAGAACCTCAAAGCTGCCTATTCCCTCTATGCCAACCCCTCTATCCTACTGAATTCCAACCAGTATAACCGAAAGATACTCACCCAAGTGGTGATCAACCTACAGGGAGACCTGACACGTCCGGAGACCGTTTTTGACATTCAGTTTCCGGATAGTAGCCCGAACCTGACGGCAGAACTCAACTACCGCCTAGAGGATAGGGACAAGAAACAGCTACAAGCCTTCTCCCTGCTGGCACAAGGGAACTTCCTGAGTGATGCCTCTGCTGGGGATAAGCTCCTTTCTTACAATATGCTGGAGACGGCGGCGGGGATCTTCAACCAATTGCTCTCCAGTGAGGATGACAAGCTGAATATGGGACTGAGCTACGAGACAGGAGACGCTAACCCCAATGGAGCCTATAGCAATGCCGATAGGCTGGGCATTACCGTATCCACGGATATCACCGAATGGATGCGCTTCAATGGGAAGCTAGGGATTCCTGTAGGAGGGGTTACCCAGACGGCTGTAGCGGGCGACTTCGAACTCCAGTTCCTCCTTACCAAGGACGGCAGGCTCAGTGCCAAAATATTCAACCGAGAGGATGAGCTCCAGCAATACCTCATTGACCGGATAGACTACTCCCAAGGGGTTGGGCTGACCTATAAGGTGGATTTCAACACCTTTAAGGAGCTTATCCAAGGAATTTTCAAACGTGCTAAAGAAAAGAAATGACCCTAACAGCCCTCAAGCAAGCCTTCGTTACTGGGCTTCCTCAGTATGAGCCTATGGAAGCCGAGAGCCTGTTCTTCCTCGTACTAGAGGAATGCTGTGGGCTCAGTAGGGTGGCATATCATCTAGAACCTCAGCGGGCTATGAGCAAGGAGGCAATGGCTCAAATAACCCCTATCCTAGAGGCGCTTGCCCAAGATAAGCCCCTGCAATATATCCTACAAAAAGCCTTCTTCTATGGGAGAGACTTCTATGTAGATAGCAATGTATTGATACCCCGCCAAGAGACCAATGAGCTGGTAGAGGAAGCCCTGAGACTAATGCCCCTTGATACCCCCTTGCGTGTGATAGACCTATGTACTGGTAGTGGGTGTATAGCGGTAACGCTCCAAGCGGAACGCCCCTTGAGTGAGGTGTGGGCGTTGGATATCAGCCCGCAAGCCCTTGGGGTAGCCCAGCGCAATGCGCAGCTGTACCAAGCCCCTATCCACCTACTAGAGGCAGACCTGCTCACCTTAGCTTCGCTGGAGGGGACTTTTGACCTGATCATCTCCAACCCTCCTTATGTAAGGGAGTGTGAGAGAGCCACTATGGCGGAGAACGTCCTGAAGTACGAACCTTCCTTAGCTCTTTTTGTTCCTGACGCCCAGCCCTTGCTCTTCTATGAGCAAATCGTCCGGCTTGCCCTGAAGCACCTGCGTAAGGGAGGCTACCTGTTGCTGGAAATCAACCAATACCTCTCCCAAGAGACCTTTGAGCTGCTATGTGATAACGGCTTTGCCTCTGTACGCCTACTGAAAGACCTTCCTGGGAATGACCGGATGCTTATAGCCCAATTATAATGCTTATACAAACCTTAAAAACAGATACAAAATGAATGCCAATACCATTACTGAAGGAATCCTGAAAGCTGTAGGAGCTATAGTAGGAATCGTACTGCTCTGCTGGGGACTCTACCAGTTGCGGAACGTTCTGCTATATCTTATCCTAGCGGCTATATTAACCCTTATCAGCGAGCCTATGGTACAATTCCTCAAAAAGCGATTAAAACTCAAAAATACCTTTGCTACGATTATCTCTATCAGTGTTATTTTGTGCTTTTTTGCGGGAATTATCAGCCTATTTATCCCTTTGCTTCTCTCACAGGGAAAGAACTTAGCTTCTATTGATTTCCAGAGCTTAAATAAGAACATTCACCTGTTCTTTGATAAGATTTTAGTTTCGGTAGGGCTCTCGCAATTAGAATCGGATATTGCCGATATTACTGAATTACTGAATCTGGAAGATATCTCCTCTGTAGTGAATGGCTTCTTAGGAGTAATTAGTAATATAGGAATGGGACTCTTCTCTACTTTCTTCATCGCCTTTTTCTTTATGAAAGATGGAGAAGCCATTAGTAGAAGCTTCCTTAGCTTAGTCAAGCCTCAGCGCCTTCCCAAGATTCAGGAGACACTTGAGGAGATTAAGCAACTACTTACCCGCTACTTCGTAGGGCTTTTCCTACAGCTGAGTGTGATCTTTATCCTTCTGACTATTGTTCTGCTGATTTTTGGGGTAAAAGACGCCTTAATCATAGCTTTCTTATGTGCCTTGCTGAATATTATCCCGTATATAGGTCCTATGATAGGGGCGGTAGTGATTTCAGTACTCACCATCTCCAATTTTATGGATGCTGATGTACAAACGGTTATCGTGCCCAAGACGATTTACGTACTGATAGGCTTCCTCTTGACCCAAGGGATTGACAATATGCTCAGCCAGCCGATTATTTTCTCTAACTCAATGAAGTCCAGCCCATTGGAGATATTTTTGATAACGCTCATCTGTGGAACACTTTTCGGTATTGTAGGAATGGTAGTGGCTATTCCTGCCTATACAGTGCTGAAGGTGCTCCTGAAAGCTATTTTCCCTAAAAATAGGCTTGTACAACTGCTCACTGCTAAGATATAAGATGCTGAATAAAGACCTTTTGGCTCCTGAAGTACAGGCGTATATAGGGGCGCACGTTCAGGAAGATATCGCACAATTTTCGCTCAAGAAATCTCCTTTTGAAGGGATTACCTCAGGGGAGCTTGCCCAGCAGTTATGGGGTCGGGTGAAGAGTAAGGAGAAGCTTCCCCTATGGCACCAAGCTCAGGGGATTTATTTTCCGGCTAAGCTCTCGCTGGAGCAAGCCTCATCGGAGGCTACAGCGCGGTATAAAGCTTCATTGGTAGGGGGAGGCACCCTACTGGACGCCACAGGAGGCTTTGGGGTGGATGATTATTATTTTGCCCAACGGTGTCAGGAGGTTACCCATTGCGAACTCCAAGAGGAGCTTTCGGAGATCGTCGCTCATAATTTTGAGGTACTGGGCGCCAATGTCCGCTGTATAGCAGAGGATTCCTATGCTTACCTAGGGCGGGAAGGCAAGCGTTATGATACGATTTACCTAGACCCCGCGCGCCGTGATAGCCATAAGCAGAAGGTATTTTTCCTAGAGGACTGCACGCCGAATGTTCCCAAGAGCTTGGACTTTCTCTGGCAATATACCGATGTGCTCCTAGTGAAAGCCTCTCCTATGCTGGATATCAGCCGTGCGCTCAAGCAACTGCCCCAGACCCACCAAGTACATATCGTAGCGGTAGCGGGGGAGGTCAAGGAACTGCTTTTCCTGCTCAAGAAAACGCCTCTTGAAGGGGAGGTACTGATTAAGACGGTACATATGCTCCCTACCCGTACCGATATCTTTAGCTTCTTTCCTTCAGAAACAGACCCAAAGGATATCCCTATGACTCAGGGCTACCTCTGTCGCTACCTCTATGAGCCGAATGCTGCCCTACTCAAGGGCAATGGTCTCTTCCCTGTGGGGCGTGCTTATGGGCTGAAGTATCTCAACAGAGACTCCCAACTGCTCCTAGGGGCGGAGTATATCCCCGACTTCCCTGGGCGGGTCTTCCTCATCGATGAGCTCCTTGCCTATGACCGAAAGCTCCTCAAGAGCGGCAAGATAGCGCAAGCCAATATCACGGTACGTAACTTCCCTATGAAAGTCTCCGAGATACGAGAACGGTTCTCCATTGCCGAAGGGGGGGATCGGTATTTGTTCTTCACGCAGGGAGGAATAGGGAACAAACTGGTGATTATTTGTCGCAAACCGTTTGTATAATTGGCTATAAAATTGTAAATTTGCAACGTTTATGAGACAGTTATTCCTTATACTCCGGCGAGAATATCTCACCCGCATCCGCAACAAGTCCTTCCTGCTGATGACTTTCCTCAGTCCGCTAGCGTTCGTAGGCTTGTCGGTAGTAATTATGTACCTCACCCAGCTGAATAACCACGCCGAGCGCTCTATAGAGATTCTCGATGAGAGTGGGCAACTGGAGAGGGCTTTTGAGCACCAGAATGATTTTTCCTATCATTACCACCGAGAGGGCGACCTAGAGCAGCTCAAGAAGCGCTCACAGGGGAGCGACTCGTACGGACTGCTACACATTCATAAGAGGTTGGATTCTTTTGCTTTTTTCAGTTCAGAGTCTCCTAGTCCCACCTTTGTAGAAAACCTTCAAAAAACGATAGAGCAAGGGCTTTTTTACCTCAATCTAGAGAAATCCGCCATTCGCCCTGAGCAAATCACCCAAGCCCAAGCGCATATATCCATTGGGCTACAGACGTTCTCAGGGAATGAGAGTTCGCAGATGACAAGCTGGCTCCAGCTGATTTTCGGAGGGACAGCGGGTTACCTACTGATGATGTTCATCATTGTATATGGGAATATGATTATGCGGAGTGTGATTGAGGAGAAGAGTAGCCGTATTGTGGAGATTATCCTTAGCTCAGTGCCTCCTCGCAGGTTGCTCTTGGGGAAGATTCTGGGCACCTCATTGGTAGGGATTAGCCAATTTGTGGTCTGGATAGGCATCGGAGGGGTGCTTTATAGCCTGCTACCGATAGCTCCTACCGAAGGGATTGCAGAGCTATCGGGGCTGAAGGAGTCGGTGAGCTTGCTTCCGTTAGGGAAGCTCTCGGTATGCTTTTTGTTATACTTTGTAGGGGGATACTTGGTATATAGTGCCTTCTATGCGATGATAGGGGCAGCGGTGGATAGTGAGACGGATACGCAACAGTTTCTTTTTCCGGTGTTGCTTCCGCTGATGCTAGCTATCTATGTAGGGTTCTTCACGGTGATAGAGGCGCCTCACGGGAGTGTCTCGACGGTATTTTCGTATATCCCGCTGACCTCGTCGGTGGTGATGCTGATGCGGATTCCTTTTGGGGTATCGTGGGGAGAGATTCTGGTCTCCTTAGGGGTGCTATATGGTTTTTTCCTAGGGTGCTTGTGGGTAGCAGGTCGCATCTATCGTATAGGGGTGCTCTCCTATGGCAGGAAGCCCACCTATCGCGAACTATTCAAATGGCTAAAAATACGTAACTAAATGAGCAAAGACATCACTAATAGAGCTTTTCCCCTGTATTATATCCTGCTCCTGCTGAGTGTAAGCCTAGGGGTACAAGCACAGATGAACCAAGGGGAGCCTCACGTACAGGACAAGGCTTTTGAGAAGAAATTTATCAATATCAGAGACCTTTCCGATAAATTTATTCTAGATATGAAGTATGCCACAAAGGAGAATTTCCTAGGGCAAGTGGTGTATGACTGTCCCAAGTGCTACCTAAGGAAGGCGACAGCACAGGCATTGGTAGCGGCAGAGGCGGACTTTCTCAAGCTGGGCTATACGCTGAAGCTCTTTGACTGTTATCGCCCGCTTTCGGTACAGAAAAAGATGTGGAAAATCCTCCCAGGAACGCACTATGTAGCCAACCCCGCCAAGGGCTCCAAGCATAACCGAGGGGCAGCCGTGGACTTGACACTGGTGAAGGTAGCCACAGGGGAGGAAATGGATATGGGTACGCCCTTCGACACTTTCTCCGAGAAATCACATCACAGCTACCAGCAGTTGCCCAAGGAAGTCCTTGAGCGCAGAAAGCTACTAAAGCGCATAATGGAACAACACGGGTTCAAGGCAATATTCTCGGAATGGTGGCACTATGAATATCGTCCTGAGATGGCTTCCCCAGTGGAGAATTACCAGTGGCAGTGCCCTTAATGATTTTAAGAAAAAGAAATAATAAAGGCTAAATTCCAGCGAATAAACATAAATAATTCTTAAACTTGTATTATTCGGAAAAAAAATCTTAACTTTGGCACGATATTTTATAGTCTTCTCAGTGATATGAATAAAAGCGTTTTTTTCTTTGTGCTAAGCTTTCTGATAGGGAGTTATAGCGTTTGTGCTCAGAAGAGTACGCGTATAGCCTATGTGGATATGCAGTATATTCTTGATCATATGGACGAGTACAAGGTAGCCAGTGAGCAACTCAGCCAGAAGGTAGCCCAGTGGGAGAAGGAGATTAAGGAGAAGCAAGGAGAGATTACCCAGCGCAAGGAGAAGCTAGGTGCGGAGAAGCCGTTACTAACCCCTGAGATGGTCAAAGACCGAGAGGAAGAAATCCAAGTGCTGGAGGGGCAACTAGAGGACTATCGGCAGAAGCGATTTGGAGCCTCCACAGGCGATTACATCACCCAGCGGTGGAAGCTAGTACAGCCGATACAAGACCAAGTGTTCAACATCGCTCAGGAGATAGGCAAGACCAAGAAGTTTGATTACATCTTCACGGCAGAGGACGCCGCTTCTATCTATGCTGATGAGAAGAACGATATTACCAAGATAGTCCTACGCCTACTCAAGCGCAAGGATCATTCAGAAGACCGTAATAAGGAAATCAGTACCCTGCTGAAGGAAAACCTGAATTTTGAGTACAAAGATGAGAAACAACGCAAGGCAGAGGAACGGCAGAAGCAATATGAGTCCAACCTAGCCAAGCGACAACAGGAAAGAGAACAGCTTAAGAAGAAACGCCAAGAGGAGCTAGAGAAGCGACAACGCGAGCGCGCCGAGCTCCAAGAGAAGAGAAAAGCCGAAAAAGCAAATCAAACAAATAAAAAATAATATATTAATTAATTTAACACCTATAAAAATGATAAAAAACATTAGAAATTGGGTAATTGCAGCCGTATTTGTCCTTGGAGGTACCACTGTAGCTATGGCGCAAGCGAAAATAGCGCATATTGATTCTCAAAAGCTCCTTAACGAGATGCCAGAAATGAAAAAAGCACAGGCAGAGCTCCAGAAAATCGAACAGGGATTCACCAATGACATTCAATCTTCTATCAAAGAATACCAGAAGAAAGTAGAAGAATTCCAACGCAAAGTCAATGCCCTTACCGAAGCCCAACTCAAAGAAAAACAAGGGGAATTAGAGAAAGAACAAAGAGCTTTGGAAACTATGCAGAACAATATCCGTCAAGCACAACAGACCGCTTCAGAAGAGTATCAGAAAAAGAGCCAAGCCCTTATAGCTCCTATTATGGAAAAGGCGAAAAAAGCGGTAGAAAAAGTAGCCAAATCACAAGGATACCAGTATGTACTTGACTCAGCTAATGGTTCTGGAGTGATTGTATCAGACGGAAAAGACCTTTTCAATGAAGTGAAAAAAGAACTTGGATTCTAAACTATATTATTTGTTTATATTCTATTAATTACCTGAAGAGCTGTTCTGCCTTAGAACAGCTTTTCGCTTTTACCCTACTAAGATAACGTGAGTTCGATATAATAAAACATTGATTTACAGTTAGGTGTCGAGATATAATCACAAAATAATTCATTTTTAGGTAACACTTTGTGAGATAATATAATACAAAGAGCTTTATTCAGTTCTTTTTTCGTGCAAATTTGTGAAAATCACAGGAAATTTGAACTTATATTTATTGATTATCAAATAATTACTTACGTCGAACTCACGTTATAATAAATTAAAAATCGTGTTGGTAGAAAAATCGTCTACTTCTACCAACACGATTTTACAAAGAGCCAGTACTTACATCTCTTTTTCTCCTGTAAAACTATTGTATCTTGATACTTTAAGGAGTTTCAATCATTCGATCTGTTAACCGTTATTTTTTGGATCTAACCTTAATAACATAGCATTAATGGCGACGATGACTGTTGACACAGACA
>NZ_CAURLX010000045.1:0-16563 GCF_963525585.1 uncultured Capnocytophaga sp.
GCAACCAGATGTTTATTTTCTTGATATAACTTGGATTGGAATGCTCTTATTAGGGTTTATATCCAAGTTCCTCAAAAAAAGTTTAAACACGTTTGTTATAAAAAATAAGGATTGATATACTCAATCCTTATTTTTATCAACGTATTATAACGGATATATCTACTCTTCGAGCTTTTTCTTTATCAACTGAATTATCTATTCCTCTAAAAGCGGTAAGTATTCGTTGTAATGCTATTCCCTGCTTTTGAAGTAGGTGAGCGACACTTTCCGAACGCCTCATTGACAAATGGTTATTGTATTCTAAGGAACCTACATTGCTCGCATATCCCTCCAATAGGATAGATAGCTCTGGATTATCTCGAAGCATCGCCACTATTTGTTCAATAGCCTGTGTATCGAGTGATAAAGGGGTATAGGCATTATTAGCAAAGTAGATAGGGGTCTTTTTATGCCCATATTTAGCCAACAAATCTTCTAATGTACGCCTTCTTTCTTCAGAGATAACCGTATTACTTCCCTTGGAGTCCTGTTCTTTTATATTTCGCACAGCAATTGTGGGTTCTTTATGGCTTTGTACATTATTTTCCGCTTGTTTCTTAGAAACCAACAATAAAGAATCTACACTCTGTTGGATTTCGTTAAGTTTTCCCTTATTATTCAAGGTAGCCAATGGAACCACTGCTGCCGCTAATATTTTTTGTTGATTACTTAAATCTGCTATAGACTTAGCTATTGCGTCTAACTGCTTTTGTAGCAAAGCATCCTTATTAGGTGCATTATTAGCCACATTCTTTGTCATATTAGGATTATTAGCAGTCTGCTCTACCGTATTGGGTTTGTTATTAGCCGCAATCTTTGCTGTATTAGGATTACTAGCTGTATATTTTCCCGAATTAGGTTTGTTATTAGCCACATACTTTACCGTATCCGTCAGGTGAATAACCGAGATACTGTCTTTCTTCATCATATAAGCCAATAAGATATCTAGTTTTCTATTTACTTGCTCTATATCTGTATATGTTGAGTCTGTATTTTGAGCTAAATAGTAAAAGTTCTTTACCTCATTGGAGTTATATATATTAGAAACAGCCTTTTTTTGTTGAGATTTATGCAAATCAGCCAGTTTTTCCGACCTTATTTTTCTCATTTTAGCTTCTGCGACCTTTTGCAAGAGTAATTGTAGTTCCTCCTTGGAAAGAACAATCTCTTTTTGTGGCTCATATAGCTTCTCTTGAGCATAAATAATACTTGGAACAAACGCTAATATGAATAAAATCCCCTTTTTTAGAATATGATTCATATTATTGGGCTTTTTATTTTTTCCTATTTATTGTTGTATTTGTCCTTTGTGTTGTAGGGACTATGATATTTGTTTTCTCAACTTTTTCTTCCAAATTCTTGACAGCTTCAAGGATAGATTGATTTATTTTTTGTTGTTCTTCTATCGTCTTATCATTATTTTTAAGCTCTAACAACAATTTTTCAAGTCTATCAATACGTTGGTCTGGTGTCTTACCCTCTCCTTCTTCTATTTTATTAACCACTTCAGAGATTAATGTTTGTAATTGCTCTGGGGTCATTCTCACCAAGTGCGCTTGATTCTCGGTAGGGTAAGGAATATTCTCAGCAACATAATTATTACGCAATTCTTCCCATTTTTTCTTCTCTTTTAGTAATAAAGAAGCGTTATTTATATCATTTTGACGGTAAGCATTTTGTATTTGTTTCTCAACAGTTGCAATTTGAGTATTATAATAGTCTATATCTTTTTGTTTTTGAGATACTGGAGCTACTTTTGTAGTAGTTTGAACCTTTGTTTGCTCAGTTACATTATTAGTTTCTGGAGTGTGAAGTTGGCTAACTAGGTCTTGGTAAGTATACTTTTCGTTTTCTTTTGCAAACTTAATACGAATCCCTGCATTATAGAGGATATTGGTTTGTAACTTATCAGGTGATTTCAAAGCATTAGTGGCATTTTCATTATTTGTTGTATATAACATATTAGCTGCACCGAACAACTCTAAATGCTTGCCTAGAGGAATCGCTAAACCAACGCCTCCTTTTGCAAAAATACCAGATTCATTCTCAACAGTAGCCACTTTTCCTTGGTAACCATTACCAGCCTTAAGATATCCTCCCCCAACGGTAATGTAAGGAACTACTCCGTTAGAAACATTAAGACGAGCTGAGAAATCTGCTCCATACAATGAAAGTTTGTCAAAGCTTGAAGATATTTTTTCATCATTCATTGCTTGATAATAGAACCCTCTTATTCCTATGTATTCTGTAAAGTCAAAACCTAATGAAGCACCTGCTAAATAAGCATTACGGAAGTTATTATCGTTATCAAAATTAATATATCCAAGTGATGGAGCTAGGACAAATTTGAAGCTTTTAAGATTGGTATAAGAATGGTCTAGCTCAGTAAGTTCATTAGGATTACGCCCTCCCAAATACAATTGTAAGCCAGCCCCAACAGACCAATTGAACATATTTTTATCAGAAACATTATTGGTTATCCACTGATTGTAAGTACTTGTTCTAGGCTCTGAAGTTTTATGAAGAATATTAGAAGCATCTAAGTTAAAACGAGAACCTTTTGCTTGTACATTAAGGGTAAGTCGTCTTGCCAAATTGAATTTAGCTCCTAAACCAAATGTGAAATAAACCGCATCTTGCCCTACTTCATTTGCTTTTATCGTTTGAATCCCTGAACCTAAGGTAATATAAGGTTGAAAAGAGTAAGCCATCGGTATATTCCCTTTGAGTTCTCCTCCCCAACGGCGAGCATCTACATCTGTAGAGACAAACGCGTTCTTTATGTTATCTGGTGCCGAGAAACCATCAATAGTTGATTTCAAACCTAATGATTGGCTATATGAACCCAGTAATTCTAGGTTTCTACCAAAGCCAAAACCTACATACCCTCCAGCCATAAAGCCATTCTCAATGGCTGACTTTTTATTCCACCATACATATTCTGCTGTAGGGGCAATAGCAAAACTAATATCCTTAACTTGTGCGGATACATTTGTCCCCAATATAATAGCGAAAAGACCTATGAAAATTTTTCTTCTCATAAAATAATTATTTATCTTGTTTTTTTATTTTTACAAATAACTGTTTCTAAAAACAGGGCAAATGTACAAAAATATTTATATAATCAACAAAAAAAAATAAGATTTTCATCAGCACAAAAGCTTTATTTTTTATTCTTTGTAAGAAATCCTACCATCAGAAGAATTTATAGTGTTATTAACTGTTAAATAGCTTCTATTTTATCATAGAAATACGAAAAACTTTATCCTAGAAAAATAAAGCACGAGCATTCTGCTCGTGCCTATATAAATTTATTTTTTAACCTAACTATCTTATTTTCAATCCATTTATATTTATCTCTTGATTCTATTAACGATTTTGACCACCAACATAATAAGTACCCCCATCGCAACAAATGAAATCAGGGTTGCCCACCAATATCTTAAGAAAAAATCCTTAAGAACGACCGCGAAGACAATAGCAAAGAGTAAGAGCGTGGCCACCTCATTCATCATTCTCAGGCGTAAGGAGCTATAAGGGGTTTGTTCCCGCTGTAGAGCTTTGATCATCCGCCACGACCAATAATGATATGCCAGCAAAAGAATGACTCCTGTAAGCTTAATATGCATCCAGCCTTGGGTAAGATATGCCCATCCTGTACTATAAAGCAGATATATTCCTGTAACAGACATAATACACAGAGCCGGCACAGTGATGATATTCCAAAGACGTTCTTCCATAAAGCAAAATTGCTTATGTAAAAGGCTTCTCTCTGGTTCATCTTTAGCTAAAGCTTCTGTATGGTAGATAAAAAGACGTACCATATAGAAAATACCAGCAAAATAGCTCACTACAAATATAATATGAAGGGATTTGAGTATAGAATAGGTCATTTTTCCGAATTAAAGAAGTCTTCTAGATAACATCGTTTATTTAGCTTTTATAAGCGACATATAACTGTGCAAAAATACAATATTTTAAGGTAAAAAACAAGAAAAATAAAAAGAAAGAGACTACTGAAGTAATCCCTTTCTTTTACAAAATTAAATATTATGCAAATTTATTGTATCTACTCTTCCAAGCGAATATCCAATCCGAGTCCTTTGAGCTCGTGCATAAGTACATTAAAGGATTCAGGTAATCCTGGTTCAGGCATTACGTCCCCGTGAACAATAGCTTCATAGGTACGAGCACGACCAATAACATCATCGGACTTCACAGTAAGGATTTCTCGTAGGGTGCTAGAAGCTCCATAAGCCTCAAGAGCCCATACCTCCATCTCTCCGAAACGTTGTCCTCCGAACTGAGCCTTACCACCAAGTGGTTGCTGTGTGATAAGTGAGTAAGGACCGATAGAACGAGCGTGCATCTTATCATCAATCATATGTCCAAGCTTGATCATATAGATAACTCCTACAGTAGCTTTCTGGTCGAAACGCTCTCCAGTTCCTCCATCATAAAGGTAAGTATGTCCGAAGGCGGGTACGCCTGCCTTATCTGTATATTCTGTAATTTGTTCTAGAGATGCTCCATCAAAGATAGGAGTTGCAAACTTCAAGTCTAGCTTTTGTCCTGCCCATCCAAGTACCGTTTCGTATATCTGTCCGATGTTCATACGAGAAGGCACCCCTAGAGGGTTCAGTACAATATCTACTGGAGTTCCATCTTCAAGGAATGGCATATCCTCATCACGAACGATACGGGCAACAATCCCCTTATTACCGTGGCGTCCTGCCATCTTATCCCCTACTTTAAGCTTACGTTTCTTAGCGATATATATCTTAGCCAACTTCATAATACCTGCTGGGAGTTCGTCCCCTACAGATAGGGTAAACTTATCCCTACGGAGCATTCCTTGTAGGTCGTTCAGCTTAATTTTATAGTTATGAATCAAGTCATTTACCAGTTCATTGGTATGGTCATCAGTAGTCCATCCTCCTGGAATAAGATGTGTATAGTCCTCAATCTCACGGAGTCCTTTCTGGGTATGTTTTTTTCCTTTAGCAATGATTTCCTCACCAAGGTCATTGAATACCCCTTGAGATGTTTTTCCATTGACTAAGGAGAACAATTTATCAAGAAGGCGATCCTTAAGGGCTTCTGCTTTAGCATTGAAAGCAGCGTCTAGGGCAGCCATTTCGTCTTTTTCTTTAGCGCGTTTTTGGCGCGTTTTTACCGCACGAGCGAAAAGCTTCTTGCCGATAACTACCCCTTCCAATGAAGGAGAAGCTTTTAAGGAAGCATCTTTCACGTCTCCTGCTTTATCTCCGAAGATAGCACGAAGAAGTTTCTCTTCTGGGGTAGGGTCTGATTCTCCTTTAGGAGTTACTTTCCCGATAAGAATATCCCCTGGCTTGATATTAGCCCCTATACGAACAATTCCGTTCTCATCAAGGTCTTTAGTAGCGTCCTCAGAGACATTAGGAATATCATTGGTAAGTTCCTCTTCTCCAAGTTTGGTATCACGTACGTCCAATGTATATTCATCAATATGGATAGAAGTGAATATATCTTCACGGATTACTCGTTCAGAGATTACAATCGCATCCTCAAAGTTATACCCTTTCCAAGGCATAAAAGCTACCTTCATATTACGCCCTAAAGCAAGCTCACCATTCTGAGTAGCATACCCTTCACAGAGTACTTGTCCTTTGCGTACACGGTCTCCTTTACGTACGATAGGTTTGAGGTTGATACAAGTTCCTTGGTTGGTACGGCGGAACTTAATAAGGTTATAAGTAGTAAGTTCATCATCAAAGGACACAAGGATTTCGTCCTCAGTACGATCATACTTAATTACAATTTTATCAGCATCTACGTAGGTTACTGTTCCTTCACGTTCTGCATTCATCAGTACACGGGAGTCTGTAGCTACACGTTGCTCAAGCCCTGTTCCTACAATAGGAGCTTCAGGACGCAAGAGGGGTACTGCCTGACGCATCATATTGGATCCCATCAAAGCACGGTTCGCATCATCGTGCTCTAGGAAAGGAATCAAGGAAGCCGAAATAGAAGCAATCTGGTTAGGAGCCACATCTATATAATCTACTTCCTCACGAGTAATTACAGGGAAGTCTCCATCTTCTTTCACAACAAGGCGTTCGTCAAGGATATTTCCTTGTTCATCTACATTAATATTAGCTTGAGGAATCTTAAGTCCTTCTTCCTCCTCAGCACTCATATAGATAAGCTCATCAAGCTTTACTTTTCCATTTTCTACCTTTCGGTAAGGGGTTTCAATGAATCCCATATTATTTACCTTAGCATATACCGCCAAGGAAGAAATAAGCCCGATATTAGGTCCTTCAGGAGTTTCAATAGGACAAAGACGCCCATAGTGAGTATAGTGAACGTCACGCACCTCGAATCCGGCACGCTCACGAGAAAGACCTCCAGGTCCTAGTGCTGAAAGACGACGCTTGTGGGTAATCTCGGCTAATGGATTGGTTTGATCCATAAACTGAGAAAGCTGGCTGGTTCCAAAGAAAGAGTTGATTACCGAAGAAAGTGTCTTAGCATTAATCAAATCCATTGGAGTAAACACCTCATTATCACGTACATTCATACGCTCACGGATGGTACGAGCCATACGAGAAAGTCCCACTCCAAACTGAGCTGAAAGCTGCTCACCTACAGTACGTACACGTCGGTTAGAAAGGTGGTCAATATCATCCACTTCCGCCTTAGAGTTAATTAACTCAATAAGATATTTAACAATCGTGATAATATCCTCTTTGGTTAGGACTTGCTTATCCATATTGATATCAAGCCCTAATTTTTTATTCATACGATAACGCCCTACATCTCCAAGGTTATAACGCTGATCCGAGAAGAAAAGCTTATCAATAATGTCTCGAGCTGTTTCCTCATCGGGTGGTTCTGCATTACGAAGCTGACGATAGATATGTTCTACTGCTTCTTTTTCAGAGTTGGTAGGGTCTTTCTGAAGGGTATTGTGGATAATGTTATAATCTACAGCACGCTCCTCTTCCTTATGAAGAAGAATTGTCTTCACATTGGCTTCCACAATTTGGTCAATATGCTCCTTCTCAAGAACAGTATCACGGTCAAGAATAATCTCATTACGTTCTATAGAAACTACCTCTCCTGTATCCTCATCTACGAAATCCTCGTGCCAAGTATTAAGCACACGAGCCGCAAGACGACGCCCAAGGTACTTTTTAAGCCCTGTTTTGGAAACTTTTACCTCCTCTGCTAGGTCAAATATTTCAAGAATATCCTTATCACGCTCAAAACCAATAGCACGGAAAAGAGTGGTTACAGGAAGTTTCTTCTTACGGTCAATGTAAGCATACATTACATTGTTAATATCGGTAGTGAATTCAATCCAAGAACCCTTGAAAGGAATGATACGAGCCGAATAGAGCTTGGTACCATTGGCGTGGAAAGACTGCCCGAAGAAAACCCCTGGCGAACGGTGTAACTGAGAAACAATTACTCGTTCTGCCCCATTGATGATAAAGGTACCGCTACCGGTCATATAAGGGATAGTACCCAGATACACATCCTGCACAATGGTTTCAAAATCCTCGTGCTCAGGATCTGTACAATAGAGCTTCAAGCGCGCCTTAAGCGGAACACTGTAAGTGAGCCCACGCTCAATACATTCCTCCACTCCATAGCGAGGAGGATCCACAAAATAATCAAGAAATTCAAGAACAAACTGGTTGCGGGTATCCGAAATAGGGAAGTTTTCTTTAAAAGTGCTATAAAGCCCTTCATTACTTCTGGCATCGGACTTGGTATCTATCTGGAAGAAATCTTGAAAGGACTTCACCTGAATATCCAAAAAATCAGGATAATCAGGCACGTGCTTAGTAGAAGCAAAATTGATTCTGGCAGCCATCTAGTATAATTATTAATTCATTAATGATTGTTTTCTGAAAAAAATAGGCTCAATACACAACAAATTCCAGTCCATAAAATACATTTAAGAACTGGTACTCAGTGAGTTATTTGAATAATTGATACATACTCTTTTCAAGAGGGCAAAGATAATACTATTTTTCCAGATAACCAAACGGACATTTGTTAATTATCCCTTGCCAACTGTTAATTTCTCGTGATATTTTCTAGAGAAAGACTCAAAAGGAGCAAGCAAAATACCCTATACTAATAATACTTAATAATCCTTTGCGTAACAAGGAACACGCCTTCACTATCAGAAGTTATTTTCTCAATCCAGTTATGATGCTCGTCATACTTATACGTATAGAAATGAGAATTATTACATTTTACCTTTGGATTTTCTAAAAGATCGCCCTCTTTCTTGTGTTCTATCGCAACGTCTCCTTTCTCGTTGTACTCATACGAATACTTTATAAAAGAAGTATTGTCCCACCAATGTTCTTTTTTACTTATCTTTCCTTGAGTATCATAGACAAAGACATCTCTGTATTGTACGTCTCCTGAAGGAATTGCTGCCCACTTGAGGGAGGTAAGTTTCCCTTCTTTATTATAAACAAAAGTAAGATGTGTGGTAGAAGCATATATTTTCCCTTGGTTGTGTCGTATAGAGGAAATCTTCTCTTCTGTCAGTTGTCCTAAAGAATCATAGGTATAAGTACTATGTTCCTTAAGCAGATTCCCTTGATAGGTCAGCGCAGAGGTTTTTCTTGCCTTGGGGTCATTGTCCATTGGATCATACTGATATATGACAGACCAACAATGATCTCGTTCTTTTTCAGGAAGTTCCCCTGTGTCATAGATTTCAGTATAGCCTGATAGACGATATAGCTTATCATACAGGAAAGTAGTCTTCACCATACAATGTGTAGGCGCATCATATTCCTCATAGGTTAGTTTTCTTCCTTTCTCATCGAAAGTAATACGGCGCTTTACTATCTCGAGGGTTTTGTATGCTGTTTCATAAGTACGATTGCGGTAATGCTCCAAAGAAGTATAGTAATTCTCCTCCACCGAGAGCACCTTTCCTTTGAGATTTTTGAACTCTTCATAGGAATCTACCTCTTGGGCTCTTACACAGAAACCAAATAGAAAAAAGAGGTAAATAATCCCCTTAACCCCTGAAAGAGGAATTAATAACCCTTGAGAAGTAACCCATTTCATAAAGTATCTAAAATAGTAAAATTAAAAAGTCTCTAATTTTCCTCTCCAGAACTTCATAGCTGTTTCAGCAAACTCTCTTACATAGTCATCTTCATCGGTAAGGAAAGGCTTTATATGAGTCTCTACCTCCGAGGCAATAGAAAGGACTATAATAGAGTAGATACGTGAAGAACGACTTTGATCATAGCTTTCATCTTCTGTGTCAAGGTTGTCAATCTCTTGGTATAACTGTTTAATAATTTCCTTTCTTCCTTCAAAGTCCTCTAGAGTTCTAGATGGAAAATCAAATACATTTTCGGGGAGGTCTTTTAGCTCATCAAAGTCATAAGCCTCCTCGTGCTGCTCGATAACCTCAAGCAAACGGCTAATACTCTTAAAGCGAGGTTGTTGTTGGTCTTGGAACTCGTGATCAAGATGGCAGACCATTCCCTTACGAGCTCCTCCGACGAACACACACCAATAATTGGAATTTTCATCCGTAAGGATTACTCTCAGGTCGTTAAAAAGAGTATAATCATTGAAAAAATCCTGCATTCCCTCAAAATCCTCATCTTCAACAGCTATAAAACCATCTCTTCCACGAATAAAACGCTCTTCTCCATAGAATTTTTCCAATTGTTCTATATCTTTGTTGTCAATTTCTGCTTTTTTGAGTTCATCAAATACTTTCATAAGATTATTAAGGATTAAATACTGATTAATTATTAGGAAATTACTAGCTAAAGAATCTGTAGAAGCAAAAATAAGGTATCCTTGTTATACTTTTGAAAAGCAAAAAAAGAACCTAGATTCAAATGGGAGCTCAGGTTATACTCTGAGCCCCCTTAACTATAGAAGATTATGATTTAGAACAAAGTAATAATACCTACTGCTTAGAGATAAACCTCATCAGGTCTTTACGATAACGTTCGAAAGTAAAGACTTCATAGAGTGTAAAGTAATTCCCCTTATCTACACAACGGGGGTAGAGAGCCGTTGCCCACTGATATTTATCCTTATCAAAGTTGAATTCAGTAATCAATAGTTTTATCTGAGCACAGGTAAAGGCTACCTTGGGTTGAGCTTGGAGGTATTCATTCCTTTCGGAGTCAAAGGAAAGCCTCCTATAAGCATTATAAAAAGTAGTAAATACATCATCTGGCATTACCCTCATACTAGGATTCTCAGGAAGATGAGGGGTAGCGCGATAGGGGTTATTCCACAAATCATTCCAGTTCTGCACCCCATACCATTGTTCTTGTATAGGATAAGTATCCAGTTCATAGAGCCCATATCTTATAAAATAATCCAGCACAGTACGGCTATTAGGCTGAGGATATAGGGTAGAACGGTATACAAGGTACCCATTGAGGTATATGGTTATAGGTTGAGGCCTAGAAGGAAGGTCAAAAAAGCGAAATTTTCCTGTATCTCCACTTATCTGTTGTGCTCCTACCGACACGGTAAAATAGCCTCTCTCTGGGATTCGTAGAAAGACTTCACTAGTACCTGGTGCCTGCATCTCCCATTGGTATTGTTGAGGAGAGTTCCGGTATTGGTCAAGGTCAGGACGCCTTTGGCTCCCTCCATCTACCTCTATCTGAATACGTAATTTATTGATATCAGAAAGTTTAGCTTCATTCTGTAAGTGCTTACCTACAGTAGCGGCTTCTTGAGCTGAAAGCAAGGCTGTCATCCCAAGTGCAAGGAATAAAAATTGTTTTTTCATTTAAGTATCTTTATTATCACCTCCTAGTGATTCTTCTTCTCTAGTTGGTTCTGTAGAATAGATAGCAAAATATATGCCAAAATAATCATTGGCAATGCTGTAACCTTAAAGATAAGAAGCAAAAGTACCGAAAGAAGCAGGTAAATATACTTCATCGCATTATGTTTCCAAGAGAAATCCTTAAACTTCAGTGCCAAGAGTGGTATATTACTATTGAGCAGATAACAACTTAGCACAGTAAGTGATAGTGTTGCCCACAAGGGTAAAGCTGAGATATAAGAAGCCTCATTGACAATCACTCCAATAGAGGTGATAAGCAAGGCATTAGCAGGAGTAGGAAGCCCTATAAATCCGTGTGCCTGCCGAGCATCTATATTAAAGCGAGCTAGGCGATAAGCAGAGGCTAAGGTAACCAGATAACCTACAAAAGGCAAATAGAAATGACTCAGACTACCATAATGAGCTGCATCATAGCTGATAAGCCAATACATCACCTGACCAGGAACTAAACCGGAGGTAACCATATCAGCAAGGGAATCCAACTGGAGCCCTAAAGGAGAGGTTACCTTCAGGGCACGAGCAAGAAAGCCGTCAAAGAAATCAAAGGTAATTCCTATAGCTATCCACAAGAGAGTCCATTGGAATTCCTGCTCAAGAGCGAATTTCAGAGCAATAATCCCCGAAAAGAGGTTCAGGAGGGTAAGAAGGTTAGGGAGATGTTTTTTCATTATCTAAGAGCATTGGTTGGCATCAAGATAGTCCGCTTTGTTATTTCCATTACAGTCCGGAAAGGTAATTGTCCCATCTGAATGATGAATAATCTCATCTATAGAAGGGATTCCATCGCCATCGTGGTCATATTTTTGAGTCTTGAGGAGCTTAATCTGGAAGATAAGGGGGGCATAAGTAGGCACCCCTACAGTTCCTGTATAGTATGCTATAGGAGAAGGAAGGAAGAAAATCCCCATTCCTCCTGTGGTAGGAGGTGTCAGTATCCCTGTAGAGGTATCTTCTGTAGCACTATCTGAGGAGTCCTTCATTAGGGCTACTCCCTCACGGAACCCTATAATAGCCCCTCCCAGATAAGCATTCGCCTGAGTCCCTAAGAGGTCGAACCAAGTATTAGTCCTCAAGGTCATTGCTTGGTCAAACACCTTCCCCTTAAGTGTCTGCCCCTTATAGAGGACAAAAGACCTATCAGCTACTGTTGCTTGGGTACCATTTCCTTCTTGAAGGATTAGGTAATACATTGTAGTATCATAGTAATTACCGTGACGATCCAGAGCTTTGATTACTTTTCTCTTTAAGTTAGGATGCTCCCAAAGAGCAGTTTTGGAGGCATTTCCCCCTGCAAGGGTATCGAGAATAAAATTCTTCTGAGCATCCAATTCGCAGAAGTGCGTGCGAAGGTAGGCTTGTATATCTCGGTCATTCTCAGGGATAACTTCCGCCATTTCACGGATTTGCACTCCATTATCATCACTTTTTCGGCAGGAGAATACTCCTAAAGAAAGCAGTGCGACAAGGCATATATACTTCTTTGTCATCAGGTAAAAATTTATCTATGAAATTGGGTGCAAGTTACGAAAAAAACTTGTATTTTTGCAAAAAAAAATGCGAATAGACAAATACCTTTGGTGTGTGCGTTATTACAAAACACGAAACCTAGCAACAGAGGCTTGTAAGAAAGGACATATCCGTATTAATGGAGAGATAGCCAAAGCTTCCAAGGAGGTCTATGCACAAGACCAGCTAGAGGTACGCAAAGGAGCTATTTCCTATAAGCTTACAGTATTGGATATGCCTGCTTCTCGAGTAGGCGCAAAGCTTGTAGGGCTCTACTGTGAGGATCACACCCCTGATGAAGCTTTCGAGCAAGCTGCCCAGCAGGCAGAAGCACAAGCTTACTATCGTGCCAAAGGCGAAGGACGCCCCACCAAGAAAGACCGTAGAGCACTGGATGCCCTAACACAATATGAAGCAACTGACCCTGACCTTTTAAATGACTGATTATGACCATTATTCTCACCGCTGAACAAATCCAACATAAAATCCGTAGAATGGCCTACCAAATCTACGAAGCTAATATTCACCAAAATTCTTTTATCCTTGCTGGAATAGAGGGAAATGGCTATGTGCTTGCTCAGAAGCTCTATGAGGAACTCAAAGCCTGTTGCCCTATCCCTGTTACCCTATGTAAGGTAAAAGTAAATAAAACCAACGTCCTTGCCCCTGTAACCACCTCCCTAGAGGTCGCTGACTACCAAGATCAATCCGTTGTGCTGGTTGATGATGTACTTAGCTCAGGAGCAACCCTAATCTATGGAGTAAAGCATTTCCTAGAGGTACCTCTCAAGCAACTCAAAACAGCCGTGCTGGTGAATCGTAACCATAAGAAATACCCTATTAAGGCAGACTTCAAGGGAGTGTCCCTCTCTACCTCCCTACAGGAACATATAGAAGTAAGTTTTGAAGGAGAAGCAGTTGCTTACTTGGAATAGCCATAGAAGTGCATTTTAGGTATAAAAACAATTAGAAATGAACATTTTATTGAGCTTATTATTAGTATTTATCTTCCTGAACTCTGTGTTGAAGTTGAGCTTCTGGAAGTGGGGAGCTGTAGCTATTTTCACTATTGGAGTAGGGGCTTTCCTATGGAATGTATTGGACTTTGCTACAGAGCAATCCCAAGTAACCCTTTCTGCCCTAGTGAATGACCCCAAGGTGCTCAGTGATATGGCTGTACTAGTAACCATAGAAAGTGCTGTAGGAATGGTATTCTGCTTTGTAAGCCTAAGAGACTTTTACCAAGGCAGACAAAGCCGATGGAGCCACATACTGAAATGGTTCCCTGGAGTACTACTCTTCCCCACCCTTTTCTATGGGCTTACTCAAACTATTTTTGCCTTCCCTGGCGCTTCCTTTACCCATCTGGCTGGGTGGTATGGAATGGGGGTAATTGGAATCATTTTGTTAGGCTCTCGAGCACTAAAAAGCCTATTACCAGAAAAGGAATTACGCCTAGAGGTACATCTGCTAATGAATGTCTTTGTAACTCTCCTAGGGCTTACCTGTACCGCCAGTGGGCAGATCATCTATGTTCCTCACAGTGAGCCCCTGAACTGGCTCCTCTTAGGAGAGATTTTCCTCTTCTTCTCAGGACTCTTTGTACTAGGCTTTTTCCTGAAGAAATATTTTCATTTCTAATTATACCAACGCAATAGAACAAACTCCTATAACAATAATCACTTTCAAGATATTCTTCAAGAAAGCATAATGCGTCTCTGTTTGGCTTTTCCACAGAATTGGTAGGTATACACTCACCAAGAGAATTCCTGCCAAAATAAAGTAGTATTTCATTCCTCCTGTATCGGGAAAAGCCGTTAGGAAATAGATACAAACGAGTGTGAGAGCTATAATAATAGAAATCAATTGCTTAGAACTACGTTCGCCATAATCTGTTGCAATAGTATGATAGCCTAATGCAAAATCCCCCTTGAGATTCTGTAAGTCCTTAGTAAAATCCTTAGCCAGTAACAGATAATAGAGGAAAGCTGCGTGGAGGAAGAGAATCTTCTGGAAATTATGATAATAAACAAAAATAGCAAAGAAAGGAATAATTGCCAAAATCCCTGCTACAATATTGCCTACCAATACTATCTTCTTGAGCTTATGAGAGTAGAACCACATCATAAAAATATAGATGGAGAAGAACAACACCGCCCGAAAGGAAACATAACTGGCAACCATTGTTGAGAGAAAATTCAAGAGAAAATAACAAATCAGCTGGGTGCGCTGGCTTACCAGATGTACTAGCTGTGAGCGGATAGGCTGGTTAATCAAATCCTTTTCCTTGTCATAGAAAGCATTTACAATATACCCCCCTGCGACTGCCAGTGCTGTAGAAAGTACCAAAGCAAAAAGATTTCCATCCAAGATAACTTCCTTAAAAGGCTTCTTGGAAAGGATGAAAATAGCTGATAGATACTGCGCTAAGCAAATCATCAGGATATTATACCCTCTGACTACTGAAAAAAGACTTAACAAATATTTCATTCCCTAAAAGCTATTTTCTTGCAAAAATACAATATTTAGCAACAAAAGTCAAGGGATTGTGCGGTTAAAAGGAAGATAATTATTTGTTGCTAATTGTTAATGACTGGTGTGGGATAGGTAGGCTATCCCTTTTATGAGAGAAATACCCTAAAGGTATTGGTATGCGCCTTAAGAATCGTGTCTATTTTAGGAGAATACCCCCCTCCCATACTACACTGTATAGGTAGCCCATAACGTTGTATATATTCATATACAAGGGTATCCCTCTGCTTACATCCCTCTAGTGTCAAGGAGAGCCTACCCAGTTTATCACTCTGTAGAACATCTACCCCTGACTGATAGAATACAAACCTAGGTTGTACCCTATCAAATAAGGTTCTCAGTGCTTCGTCTAGTACCGAGAGATACCGCTCGTCTCCTGTATCATCAGGCAGAGGGATATCCCAATCGGAGGTTTCTTTCTCAAAAGGATAGTTATGGGTAGCGTGCATAGAGAAGGTGAATACTTCAGGTGTATGGGCAAATATCTCTGCCGTACCATTCCCTTGGTGTACATCTAGGTCAATGATTAGAATAGGGCTTATCCTAAGGTGCTTAAGGAGGTAAGCTGCAGCAACAGCCTGATCATTCAGCATACAGAAGCCCTCTCCCCTATTGGAAAAAGCGTGATGGGTACCTCCTGCAATATTGAAAGCACAGCCATTCTCCAGAGCATATTGAGCTCCTTGTAGGGTACCTCCCACTAGAGATACCTCCCTACGAACTAGTTGCTCACTCTGCTGAAAGCCTATGCGAATCGCCTCACGCTGAGGAAGAGTCAAGGAGAGGAACTGACGTACATAGGTAGGGCTATGTGCCAGTATAAGCTGCTCAAAAGAAGCTGGTTCTGGAGTGAAAAAATCAGTAGGTTCCACAATCCCTTCCCATAACAAAGCCTCATATAAGAGGGCATACTTCTCCATTGGGAAGCGATGATTCTGGGGAACAGGATGTGTATAGATAGGGTCAAAAGCAATCATTGGCAAAAGGAAAATGAGTTAGTAAGAGATGCCCCACTAACTCATTAATACATTTTAAATATCTATGGATTACTCTCCAGCTTTAGGATCTGGTCCATATTGGTTTTCTCTGCGTTCTCCTTCAGTACAACAGAGGATTAGGCTGTAGATAGGGATGAAAATATACCACCAATCTTTTCCTACATCGTGCATACGACGTACTGCTACAGCAATGCTAGGAATTATGCTTGCAAGTATATAAAGCATTGCAACAATACCAAAGATAGCCCCTCCATTTTCTCCTAGGGCCATACCTACTCCCAGAAGACCATAGTAGATAAGAGTGTTAAAAAGGACGAACATCCAATACTCTTTTCTGCGGGCTCTCCCATTGAAATTAGCGAAGTTTTTGGTAAAAACCTCAATAAAGTACTTTTGAAACATACTACAAATAAATTTAATTATTAACTGTCAATTATTAAAGATTTTCTTATGGAAAACCCTTTTTTATTCAAGGGCTTCCTAATCAGGGAGCAAAATTAATAAAAATAAATGAATGAAACAAACTTTTTTATGATTTAATAACCAACACTACAATCCCAAACATAACTTTTGCTCATAGAAAGCAAAATCATCCTAATTTCACTTCTATATACACCTCTACAATAAAAA
>NZ_CAURLX010000046.1:0-14951 GCF_963525585.1 uncultured Capnocytophaga sp.
AGTTAGAGCAGTTATTGTTTCTCAAAAAACTTTCGGATACTTATCATTTGGAACCCGTAGCTATAGAGAAAATTATTGTATTGCCTCCACCTGGCACAGATTTTGCTAGTTTTCGTATAGTAGATGATGCCGAAACGGAAGAAAAACAATGGTGGGAGGAGTTAAAGATAGAAAATGAACCCCTTTGGCTTTGTGAAGGAGATATTTTGATTAAGAAAAGATAATTTAAAAATATAAATACAATGAAAGGTATATATCAAATATTTAAATCTGATATAAAAATAGAAGATGTAAAACAAGAAAATGGTATTTTTTGCTGTATGAATGACCATTTTGTCAGTGGAGACAATCAAAAATATATGAAAATGTACGATTGGATGTCTTTCTTTTATGATTTTGGAGAAAAATGGATAGGAAAACTCAAGTATGGAAATGGCATTGACCGCCTGCGTACGGAATTGATGAGCCGCTTGGAATGGAAGAATGCTATTTCGGTGCTTTATGTTTCCATAGGTACAGGGGCAGACTTGCGTTATCTACCCCAAGGGATTGATTTGAAAACAATAAACCTTGTAGGGGCTGATATTTCGATGGGAATGCTCAAAAAATGTAAGAAACAGTGGCAGAAGAAAACAAACCTTACCCTTGTGCAATGTCCCGCAGAGGAATTGCCTTTTGCTGATAATACTTTTGATATTGTTTTTCACAACGGAGGTATCAATTTTTTCAACGATAAAGCCCTTGCTATGAGCGAAATGCTCCGAGTTGCCAAACCAGGAAGCAAGTTGCTTATCGCCGATGAGACAGCCGACTTTGTAGAGACCCAGTACAAGAAAAGCGTCTTTTCTAAATCCTATTTTGAAGGCAAAACAGTTGATTTGAACGCCATAGAACAATGTATCCCAGCATCAGTGACTGAAAAGAAAACAGAATTATTCTGGAATAACAAGTTTTATGGAATTACTTTTAGAAAACCAACTAAATGAACGCCTTACAAAAACGATTAGCACAAATAGGAACGGAACCTCACGAAAATGGCTTGTGTGATGGAATAGTGTTTGAAGATAGTTACAATCGACATTACTGGATCTTCAACCATTACTCCTTTTATGAATGGCTCAAGCACTATATGGTACATTATGCTGGCTTTACTTGGGAGCAAGCAACAGAAAGATTGGCTCAGACTCGCTGGAACGAACCTCCTGAGACAGAAGATGAATTAGGATATACTATGCACGAGCTTACTTATGACCTTGCTATGGAGATAGCCAAAGGAGATAAGCTTTGGCAAGATCGTACTTCTTCCGATAGTGGTTATTCTATAAAGGAAGAGTACTCTTGGTATGAGGAAATCAAAGAAAAATATCAGCTAAATGAAGAATATGAATCATTCGATTTCTTAGAACGCTTCCTAAAAAGAGATAATTATGAGAAGTTTAGCACCTTGGAAATAGAAAAATCTCATTTGTTGGCAGAAGCATTAAAAGTAGGGACAGAGGAGCGTATAGAAATAGATAAAAGCTTTGATTTCTTACTGAAGACTCATCAAAAATGTAAGGTTTTTGACGAACAAATGAAAGAAAAGAATAGAGTACTTCCTCCTTATGATACTCTGAAAGAGATGTTTGATACTTTACCGTCCTTTTCACCAGTTGCTGATATCTATATTCTTGCCAAAGTCTTATTCTATGACAATATTATGAATACAGATTACCTAAAAGGTCACTATATTGGTTATAATATGTATTTGGGGAGTATGTATCTTAAGAAGCAAGAAACACCTATTAGTGTAACACAGATGTTATCTATCAGTGATTATCTAAAAGAAAGCCCTGTGATAGGTGAAAATGGTACATTGGTGGAGTTATTGCTTAAACTTATTGAGAAAAATGCTTTAGAAAAGCAATGGACAGCTGAGCAAGAGGCGTATTTGTTACAAAATATACTCATTATACATCAAAAAATAAATTATTGTGATACCTTAGAACACCTCAATCAAATATTTAAGTATGTTCATAAGGGAAGTTTGTCAACAGTCTTCAATAGTATAAACAAATATAAGTCCCAGTACCGACAAGGAGGAATGCAAATGCTTGAAATAATTTTGCATACAACTTTTTCAAAAGATATATATCAAGACTTTGAACTTAAAAGGGTGCTTGTTTCTCTTTTCAGTGAAGCAGGCAGAGAGTATGTCAAATTTAGAAGAGTAGAGGAAGCCTCTATGAAGAGTGCTTTTCTGGAGAAATGGAAAAATATAAAGCCAAGCTTCTCTCAGAATATACTAGAAGATGTATTCAAAAAGGTTGAAAATCTCAAGCATTATAAAGTGTTACACCTTACTCAAGATGCTGAAGAAATAAACTTTGGGGTAGCCGATACATTGGCTAAAAGTTTTCTCAAAGGGATACAATGGATAAGAGAAGAGCTAACAGGTATACCATATACTCAATCATCTTTAGAAGATCTTTTTGATCAAAAAACAGAAGGTAATATAGACCTCAAAACGTATCTATTAAAGAAAAAGGAATTAGAAACTATGTTGAATTTTCTCTAGTTTGTGATAGGAATAATAGAAAATAAATTCTGTAGAATACAATATCAAGTGCGGAGAATGCAATATCAAGTGCGGAGAACGCAATATTAAGTGTGGGGAACGCAATATTAAGTGTTGGGAACACAATATTAAGTCCGTAGGATACAATATCAAGTGCGGAGAACGCAATATCAAATATAAAACTAATAAAATAGAGAGAAAATAGGCTGAATATTCTCTATTTCTATACAAAAAAGCAACTAAATGAGTTACATTATCTTTAAGAGCAAGCTCATAGAGCAAAAAGTAAAGCAATATCTGAAAAAGAAACACGAAGACCTTCTTGTAAAAGAGGGGAGGAAGGTGTTGGTCAAAGAAGAAGGAGCGCCTTTGATTACCAAAATGCTCATTCATAACGATGATTTGCACTCGGAAGACTTAGCCGACTTGCAAATGTTCCCCAATATAAAGGAATTAGAGTTGCTATCGGACAATATAACTCACTTGGAAGCCTTGCCTCCCTTGGAAAAGCTACAAAAACTCTATTTGAATGTCAAGGCAACAGATTATACACCCCTTGCTAAGTACAAAAAACTTAAAAAAGTAGAGGTTTATGACAGTAGCGTGAGCGATATAACTCCTTTTTGTGAACTTACGAAACTGAAAGAGTTAAAACTATCGTGCAATAAACTCATTTCTTTGGAGGGCATACAACGATTACAAAACCTTACCGAACTTTGGTTGGATAGAAACCAAATCACCGATATATCCCCCTTAGCGTGGTTGCCCAATCTTGAATATTTGCAGTTAGATAGGAACCAAATCAGCGATTTATCCCCATTGAAAGCCCTTAAGAAGCTCAACACTTTATATTTGTATCACAATGAAGTAAAAGACCTTTCCCCTTTGAAGCATTTATCTTTAGAGGAATTGAACTTAGAGCAAAACAAGATAGAAGACCTTAGTGATTTGGTAGGTATGGAGACCCTTCGGAACTTAAAGATATGTTTTAACCCTATAAAAGATGCCTCTCCTTTGCTGAAAATGCCTTATTTAGAGTTTGTTTGTACAGATGCAAAGGATATCTACTTACCTTTAGAACGTTACCTCGGTAAAATTGTAGTAAGAGAAGTCTTTGGAGGGCAGTACCCTAACTTTGAAGAAGCAGATACCTATATATTTAGTAGAAAAGAATGAAAAAAATGACCTTATTAGCCTCTTTGTTAGCGTTGTTCTCTTGTAAAAGAGCGACAGAAGAGCGTAAAGCCACAGAAGCCTTTGCGATACAATCCCTACTTACCTATGAATATTGTGGGGAAAAGGATGGTTTTCAGTATTTCTTATTAGGCAACCAATGGGAGCGTAAAGTGTTCAAAATAAAAAGCTCAGAAATACACATTGATCCTCAATATGCTTTTTACGCTGATCCCTCTTTTGAGCCTAAAATACCTATTACCCCCGTTGAACAAGAAAGAGTCTTTGCCGAAATCCCTATGAATGGACAAAAACTCTATTTGTATAAGGGAGATATCGTACTACGTTATTTCCTTAGCTGTTCTGACCTACACAAAAAAGCTACAGACCAACCTACTTATCTCTATGATGAGGTAAGCCAGCAGGAAGCCGAAGCGCGCCAAGAAGAACGCGCCTACTATATAGGTTATTACAAGGGCGAAAAACTCATTCGTTACCAAAAAATATATAGGGGCGAGGTGTTAGTAGAGAGAATACTGAATGATGAATAAGGATATACAGATACTATTGATTTTCTTTCTTTTTCCTTGTATAGGATACACACAAAAGAAAGACACTATTCCTTCAATGGATATTGAGGAAGAGGAGTCTATAAATACGACTTGTTTTCCTTCAATGGAACAAAAACCTATGTTTGTACAATGTAAGGACGTGAGTGTAAGGGAAAGAGATAGCTGTTTTTATGGTTTTTTCTCCAAGTATATAAAGCAAAGTATCCTTAAAAGTCCCTATAAGGAATTAGAAGGAGAAGCAACCCTCCTTTTCAGGGTGGAAAAGGATGGAAGTGTAAAGCTTGTCCGCTGTGTAGCTTCTTCTCTGTATATAAGGAAAGAGGTGCAACGCACTATGGAGCAATTTCCTAAACTGATTCCTGCACAACAGCGGGGGAAGCCTGTACGCTACTTGTATCGCTGTAAGATTAGATATAAAGAAGAAAATTAATATGATAAAATCTTGGTGCAAGGGACTTGATACAAATGATAAACCACTTCATTAGCTAGTTCCTCCATCAGCAAATTAAACCCCGCCTTCTTAGAAAAAAAGGACGGGGATAATTGAAATATTATTTTGTAAATAAAATTATTATACTTCTACTATACAATAATGAAAACCGATACTTGATAATTCCTTCCACTCTTCTATTTGATGATTTTCTAACAAAGAAAACTCCTTATATTTCTTAGCTAGACTTGGTGTTTTAAAGCACAAAAGACCTTTATGGGGTTTTCCCTTCTCCATTGTAAACATTTCTGATGTTTTTATTTCTTCTTCCTTATATTTTTTTTCATTTGTCAAGAAAACACAGAATCCTTTACAAATTTTTTGTTTAAAACTCTCTTTTATAAACTCCAATCGTGCCACATCTTTCCAAAAGTCATATCTTCCTATAGGTATTGCTCCTTGATCCTTTAGGAATTTTGAATCTTTCAAATCCTCTCCAAATCGCTTAAGATCTATTTGTATAGACTTTGTTTTATATTTAAGTTCTATAGGATAAAAGAATTTATCCTTTTCAATCACAATATCTATATCCATTTTTTCTCTATTAGAGAATGGTAGACTTTCTCCTATTTTTTCCCGTCTTTTTATTTCTTTCTGTACTTTCTCACAATCTATAGGTACAGAATACTCTAAAAAAATCTTATACCCTTTTTCTTTTAGAAAAAGAGCCAAATACATCTGAAATTCACACTCATTGTAAAATGGTGTTATTATATTTTCTAAAAACTCTTCAATATCAGATCTAATATCTTCTTTCATATACATTCAATTTTATAAATTCTCACAATTATTATTTTACCATTCCCTTACTTGATTAATCTCTAACGAATTTATTACCTACTATAATTACTTTCCAACTATTTGCATCAACTTATTGATATCTGTTTTATCCAACTCCTCTATATAGATTCCCTCTACTTGCCAAAGACCACTTTTTATAATCTTTCTCTTAGGAGATTTCTTCCCTAACCAATTTTCAGAAACCGTTATCTGCCCTAATATAACAGCCTTTGAAAGTGTAAAAATTATTCTTTCCTCCCAGTCAAGTCGTTCGGCCTCTGTTTCCACTTCAAAAACAACAAAAGAGAGATTCTCTCTCATATATTTGCTAATTATTTCTTCATTGTCGGTAGAGAGTGCTTTCCCTATATCTTTTCTAAAAATGCAAGATTTTATATTGCCTTTAAAATGTTGGTTTAGACGCTTGTAGAGATTATTGTCTTTCTTATGTGTCCCCACTCTTACTATACGGTCAAGTACTCTTCCATCAGGAGTTGTGATAGTTTCCCCCTTTTCAAAGAATATATAAACTCCATTAGTAGGAAATCCTTTACTACTAAAAGAATGAAAATAACGAGTTAGCTTATCACTATTAAACAATTCGTGCAACTCTAATGCTAATGACTTTTCCATTACTTAAATTTATTTTATTTTTTCATTTAGAAATTTGAGCCTTTGCCCTATACCTTTCCCTTTTAGAGGTAGTTCTAAATTAGACAAACTGTTTTCTATAGGGACTACATAATTTTTTCCAGCTAAAACGATAAATTTATCTTCTCCTATATTAGCCACTTTTTTTAATTCCTCTATCACTTTCGTTCCCCATTTCACTCTATCTTCCTTCTTAGTAATATCCTTTTGAAGAGAGACATCATAAGGAGCAATCACTTTATCAAGCGGAAGTAGATGATGTTTTGCTGACAAAATATAGATATTATCTGTTGTAGTAAGAGTCTTCGCATAGGCTAGACTCTTTTTAAACAAAGGACTTATATATAAATCCTCAGCTTTCGATTTTTCTTTTGCTTTTTTGGCTACACAGGATATAAGTACAATCGTCTTCATTTTATAAAAATGAGAATTTAACCACACAAAAATACTACTTTCTCTCTATTTTTACAAATATTTTTGATAACTTTATATAGATATTGCGAATATACATTAGAAAAATTAGAATCCAAGCGACGACCTCACTGGAAAACAAAGGATTATGAAGAAATACAACAATACCTTATTGCTCTTAAAAGTTGTAAGAAGACACAATTCTCTGTAAGAAATAGCATTAAGCAACAACTAAGACAACTAGCACAGAAGACAAATTTTGGAGTAGTAGAGCAGCTCATCAAAGTCTTTGACAGCTGAAAAAGAGTGGTGTCTTTATAGGTTTTTTTCTATTTAGATGCTTGTATGATAGAGACGCTCATCAGGTTTGTATAACTTAGTAAAATAATGTACTTTTGTTCCTTAAGAAAGGCTCTTTCTAAGTATTTGATAGCAGACAAAACAGTCTTAACAGTGAAGGTAGAAAAAAAGAGTATATTCAAAAAAATATTAATAAGAGCCTGAAAGGTAAGGAAAAAGATTATGAGCAGACAGGTGAATTTTTATGCCTCTGATACTGATAGAAAAATCATAGCAGATATATTATGTGAGCATTTTGGAGAAATGATAGAGGTTCCCAGTCACAAGGATAGCCTACAACTATTTGAAGATACAGTGGATAAAAGGTTCTACCTCCTAACTGATCTCGACAGTAAGGAACATATTACCTATAGGGAGCACACTTATTATGACCAGAGGGAAGCCCTTGTATTAGATGAATATAATAGTTGTATATTAGAATATTCTACAGCTTTCAAAAATCCCACGAGAGCCTATGTAAGTGGACGTTTTTATACTCGTACAAATCATAAAGATTTTTCCACAAAAGTGGCAAAATTCTTTTACCAAACTTAAAAAGATATTCATCTACCTGAAGCCTCAAAAACTTTATATTTCAAAAAATATAGGCTTGGATAGTGCCTTATTCCTTTTGTCCAATAGGATTGTTAAGCTTAGTACCGATGGTGTGGAAGAGGTCATACAAGATGTAAAAAAGACTTCTAAAAAAGCTCCTTCTGTAAAAGTGATTCCAGACAAAATAAATATCTTTAATAAGAAGTAACTTTTATATCTACTAAAGTAGGAAGCAATAGCCCTTATCCTTGACACTCTATATAGGCAGTATCTCCGCTGTAAGTCCCGCATTGAGGAGCTTACTACAGCGAGGTAAGAGATCCTCATAGGAACCTTCTTTCACAGGACATTTGCCAGAATAATGGACAATCAGAGCACACTGTTGTGCTTGCTCAAGGGTATGTTCACAGATATCCATCAGTAATTCTATCACATAATCAAAGGTATTATAATCATCATTATAGAGCATAATCTGATAAGAATCTGCGTACTGCGTTAGAACTTCATCTTGGGTTTCCTGTTCTGGAGTAGGTTGTGTATGAGGCATTGGTTTAATCGCTTTTCTTTTTATTTTTCTTTCTGTCATTTGCACGGAAGTAGGCACGCTTAGCAGCCCGTTCTTCGGCTTTCTTTTTGGAAGTATCGTGTGCCTTGGCATATACTTTCTCATTGATCATTACTTTTGCTTGGAAATATTTAGTCCTTCCCTTATAAGAAGGATCTTCCTCTGCTAAGAATACAATAGTCTTATGATACTTCTGCGCCCACTCCACCATCAAGGACTTGTAGCTAATCACCTTGTGCTCCAAGTCTTTCATACTCAAGTTAGTATCAATGAGAATACGATGTATAAACTCAGAGGCTTTCTGATAGCCTCTGTCCAAGTAGATAGCTCCTACCAAGGCTTCGAGTAAGTTTCCAGAGAGATTTGTTCCCAAGAGTACTTTCTTTTCAGTAAGGAGATAGTCCTTTAATTGTAATTGGTCTCCTATGAGGTTCAGGTGGTTACGCCTTACCATACGGGTGCGCATCTTGGTAAGCTCTCCTTCACTTTTCTCTGGGGCTTGTAAGAATACAAAATGGGCAATAACAGCTCCTAGTATAGCATCTCCTAGGAACTCTAAGCGTTCATAATTTACAGTAGAATGAGAAGACGTTAAGGAAGGTGTTCCTAGAGTAAAAGCCTCCTGATAGTAATGGATTTGCTTAGGAGGAAACCCTAAGAGTTTTTCCATTTTTACAAAAAATATCCCGTCTTTTCTCTGAAAGCGGGACATTATTTTCTTAAAGAATAGCATCTAATCTATTTTTTTGAATAGCACACAAGCATTATGTCCTCCAAAGCCAAAGGTATTGCTCATAGCTACATTTACAGTGCGTTTTTGTGCTTTATTGAAGGTAAAATTAAGCTTCTGGTCAATATTTTCATCGGGATTAACAAAGTTAATCGTAGGAGGAACTATCTGGTGTTCTATCGCCAGAACGGAAGCAATTGCCTCAATAGCACCTGCTGCTCCTAACAAGTGTCCTGTCATTGATTTGGTGGAATTGAGGTTAAGCTTATAAGCATGTTCGCCAAAAGCCTCTCTCACAGCTTTAGTTTCGGCTATATCTCCTTGTGGTGTAGAGGTTCCGTGAAGGTTAATAGCATCTACTTCCTCAAGAGCTACTTTAGCATCAGCAAGGCAGTTAAGCATTACCGCCTTAGCTCCTATTCCTTCTGGATGAGGGGCTGTTAGGTGATAAGCATCGGCAGAGAGTCCTCCTCCTGCAAGCTCGCAATATATCTTAGCTCCGCGCGCTTTAGCGTGCTCATATTCTTCTAAAATAAGGGCTCCTGCACCTTCCCCGAGAACAAAGCCATCTCGAGTAACATCATAAGGGCGAGAAGCAGTCTTATAGTCATCATTACGTGTAGAAAGGGCGTGTAGTGCATTGAATCCTCCGATACCCGCTTCATTAACAGCTGCTTCGGAGCCTCCCGTAACAATTACATCTGCATATCCTAAACGAATATAGTTCAGGGCATCTATAAGTGCGTTAGCTGAAGATGCACAGGCAGATACGGTGGTAAAGTTAGGCCCTCTAAGCCCATGACGGATAGAAATCATTCCTGGCGCTATATCTGCAATCATTTTAGGAATAAAAAAAGGATTGAAACGAGGAGTCCCATCACCTTTGCCAAAAGCAAGAACTTCCTCTTGGAAAGTCATTAGTCCTCCAATGCCTGCACCCCAGATGACACCAATGCGGTCTTTGTTTTCCCTCTCAAGGTCAATTCCTGAGTTCTTTAGAGCTTCATCAGAGGCTACAATGGCCAATTGAGTAAATCGATCCATCTTACGCACCTCTTTTTTGTCTATAAATTGGGTTGCATCGAATCCCTTTACCTCACAGGCGAATTGAGTTTTGAACTTGGAGGCATCAAAATGAGTAATGAGGTTTGCCCCACTTTCTCCCTTGATAAGGCCTTCCCAGTAGGATTCCAAAGTATTCCCTATAGGAGTAATCGCTCCTAATCCAGTTACAACTACACGTCTTGTTTGCATAATAATGAGGTTTTTCTATTAAAGTTTGTAGCAACTACATATACCAAACGGGGAGTTCCCTCCCCGTAGAGTATTTTTCAGGTGAGAGAATGCTATTGTTTTGCTTCTTCTATGTATTTAATAGCTTGTCCCACAGTAGAAATGTTTTCAGCCTGATCATCAGGGATTTGGATATCAAATTCTTTTTCAAATTCCATAATAAGTTCTACTGTATCCAGTGAATCTGCTCCCAAATCACTTGTGAAGCTTGCTTCTGCAACTACTTCTGTTTCATCTACGCCGAGCTTATCCACGATAATAGCTTTTACTCTTGATGCGATGTCTGACATAATTTAAAAATTTTTAATTTATTCCGTTGCAAAAGTAAGAAAGTTTTTTTGAATAACATTACATTGTTGAAAAAAAACCATTTATTTTTATGTAATAAACTATAAATCAAATATTTAAATCATTTAAAAATTATAAAATTAACCTCTAAAAACTACTTTTGAAGCTCTTATAGTAGCTGGGAAAAATGATTTCATACGAAAATTACTCCTCTAATTCCTTATTTTGATATGAAAAACGAAAAATATTTATTACTTTTGCCCATTATTTCACAGCATATGAAAAAGTATTTTCTTCTATTGCTCTTATGTTCCTTCGGAACTTCTTTTAGTCAGAAATTCACCCTTTCAGGAAGTGTTAGTAGTCCTTATGAAGGGAAGCTATATTTATGGTATAATAACCAAGTAGATAGCACTTTAGTTAGCCATAAAGAATTCACATTTTCAGGGAATATCCCCTACCCTATGAAAGCCTCACTATCAACAAGTAAGACTTTCAAGGACACTGGTTTTTTTATCCTTGAGGAAGGAGACCTACGAGTAGATATTGCCATAGAGAATAGGCGACAAGTTTATTTCAAGAGTATCCAAGGAAGCCAAACGCTTGATTTGGTGAAGAATTTTATGCTTTTTAAAAGCAAAAACCAGAGAACAACCAATTCCTCTGAGCTGTTAAGCCTACGCTTGGAGGAGCTTATCCGAAAATCTCCCAAAAGCCAATTCAATGGAATCCTTCTCTCGGACTTGCTTATGGATAGGGATATTTCTTACACACAAGGAAAACGATTATATGGATTGCTTGATAGAAAAACACAAGACCCTGATGACTTACAAAAAATTGATGTCCTCCTTAATGCAATGAGTAAAACTCAGTTAGGAAGTCTATTCCCTGATATAGAGTTCTCCTCTGAGAAAGCCACTGAACGGCTCTCTTCTGTGAGAAAAAGCCTTACTTTAGTACTCTTTACAGCTTCGGATTGTGTAGTTTGTGTAGAGGCTGATAGACAATTTGGAAACCTCTATAAGGACTACCATCGCTCCCACGGATTTACAATTTATTCGGTAGCTGTAGAGAGTGACAAAAATACTTGGATAGACTATATTCACAGAGAAGGTATCAAATGGCCTCATACTATTGCCCCTAAGAAATTCAATGATGAAACCCTAAAATCCTTAGGGATTACGAATATTCCTTCTAACTTTCTTCTGGACGAAGAGGGAAAGATTATCGCTGTAAATATCTCTCCCAAAGGAGTACATCGCTTACTTGATCCTCAGGCAGCTGCCTTAGTTCCTGTTCCTAAAAAAGAAAAGAAAAACCTTAAAACCACTCCTACAAACAAACCCAATTCTAAAAAGAAAAAATAATGAATCCCGAACTTGTCAAATACATTGGTTACCTTGCTTCTGTATTTATTGTGTTAAGCTTTATTGTAAGGAGTGTCTCTCTGATACGCCTGATTAACTTATTGGGCTGTATCTGCTTTGTTATCTATGGAGCTTTCAGTAAAGAGATACTCTGGCCTGTAATCATCCCCAACGCTGTTATTTGTTTGGTACAGGTATATTACTTATGGATAAAAAAATAATTCACAAAAAAATCAAAATGAAATTCTTATCTTATTCCTTTATATTCCTGACTATATTTCTCTCGGGCTGTAGAACAACCAAAACAACTACTTCCCAGATGGAAAGCAAGCTCTTACTCTCAGAGAAGGATATCCTTAAGGCTCATACTGAAGCCTTCCCTTCTTTTGAGACCTTAGTAGGCACCTTAAATGTCTCTTATGATAATGGTAAGAAACAACAGAGCCTTCCACTTTCTTTCCGTATGAAAAAAGATGAAGCGCTCTGGCTGAGTGCTCCTTTGGGAATTGCTAAAGCTTTAATCACCAAGGATAAAGTACAATTCTATAACAAACTTGATAACACCTATTTTGAAGGTGATTATAGCATTTCTTCACAATACCTAGGGATTCCCCTTAGCTTTGAGATGCTTCAAAATCTACTCTTAGGACAGATTCTTTTACAAAAAGAAATAATAGATGTTCAACCCTTCAATGATGGATATAGAGGTAATGTCTCTTCTGAAAATTTAGATATTGCTTTTGTATTGACTCAACAATGTAAAGTAGATAATACTCAGATCCGACAGAAAGGAAAAGAGCGCTCCTTACAGGCTTCTTATAGCTATCAGCAAGTAGATCATATCCTCTTCCCTTGGGATCTTCATCTACTGGTAGAGGCTGAGGAATTTATACAAATCAAACTCAAATTCAGCAATTTACAACGCAATGTCGCGGTAAAATTCCCTTATAGTGTCCCCTCTGGTTATCAACCTCTAACTCTTGAACCCTGATGCGTATATTCTTTTTTACCTTGCTTTTCTTTTCTCTATCTGTTAGTATAGCGCAGCATTCTAAGAAACAGAAGGAATTGGAGAACCAGAAGAAAGCTCTCTTGGCTCAAATCCAAGAGATGTCCGCTCTACGCTCTCAGCAAGCACAAGAAAGACAGACGCTTTCATCTCAAATTCAGGAACTTAGCGAGAAAATACAAACTCGTAGTCAGCTTATCCGTATTACTAATCATCAAGCAAACTTACTCAACCAACAGATTAAGGAGAACCAACAACAAATCAATTCTCTAGAAAGTGAATTGGCTAGCCTAAAGAAAAGTTATGCCAATGTAATTGCTCAGTCTTACAAAACACGTTCCCGAAGAAGCCAATGGTTATACATTCTTGCTTCTGAGGACTTTGCTCAAGGATACAAACGACTTAAGTATATCCAGCAATACAGCCAATACCGCAAGAATCAAGCCCTTGAAATCCAAGAGAAAAACCAGCTCCTGAAGCAGTTCAATGATTCTCTATCGCTACAATACAAGTACCAACAACAAATTCTCTCTGAAAACCAAAAAGAACAGAGTAAACTCTCCCAAGAGAAGAAAGAGCAAGAATTATTAGTGGCTTCTATCAAAAAGAAAGAAAGTGACTATGCAGAACAAATCCGTAAAAAACAGGCGCAAGCCAACAAAATAGACAAAGAAATAGATAGACTTATCCGTATGGCTATCGCAGAAGCCAACGCCAAGAAAGCTAAAAGTTCAGCTCCCAAAGGAAAGAACAAATCTTCCTCTGAAGCTACTCATACCGATCGTACCTTTGACCTTACCCCAGAGGGAAAGGCTCTTTCTTCGGATTTTGAGGCTAACAAAGGAAAGCTTATCTGGCCTATTGAAAGAGGATATAAGTCCCAAGGCTTTGGTACCTATGATGACCCTGTATATCCTGACCTTAAGCATTACAATAATGGTATCACCTTGGTTGCTCCAAGAGGTTCTGAAGCTCGCTGTGTATTCAATGGGGAAGTATCTGCCGTTATTTCTGTCCCAGGAGGAAATAAAGCTGTACAGGTAAGGCATGGTAACTTTATTACTATTTACTATAACCTCATTGAGGTATTCGTAAGCAAAGGGCAGAAAGTATTCCCAAAAACCCCTTTAGGGCGTATATTTACCGATAGTGAAGGAAAAACTGAAATGAAATTCTTTGTGTATAAAAATACCAATAAGCTCAACCCTGAACACTGGATTCGAGAATAAAACAACAGAACAATGTCAAAACTAAAACTTTGGAAGCAAGACCCTTTTGGTCACGCTCTATGGATAAAAAAACTGATTATTCGCACTCTAGGAATGCTTACCCATCGGCGTTATCGGGGTTTTAACAACCTACATATAGAAGGCTCTGAAATTATTCGCTCCCTTCCTAAAAGAGGCGTACTATTTATCTCCAATCACCAGACCTACTTTGCTGATGTTATCGCAATGTACCACGTATTCAACGCCAGCCTTAAAGGGAGAGTCAATTCTCTAAAAAATATAGGTTATGTCTGGAGACCCAAATTGAACATATATTATGTCGCTGCTTCCGAGACAATGCACGCCGGCTTATTACCCAAAATATTAGCCTATGTAGGCGCTGTACAAGTGAGTCGTACTTGGAGAGAGAAAGGAAAGGAAATCCATCGAGAAGTAAATCCAGATGATATTAAAAACATAGGAATCGCGCTTTCTGACGGCTGGCTTATCACCTTCCCACAGGGAACAACTTCTCCTTGGAAACCCATTCGAAAGGGAACCGCTCATCTGATAAAAACCTATCAACCTATTGTAGTGCCCATTGTCATTGATGGATTCCGCCGTTCGTTTGACAAAAAAGGAGTTACGGTCAAGAAAAAAGGTATCCAACAGATAATGCGTATAAAACCACCTTTGGAAATTGATTATGAGAACGAAAGCATAGAAGAAATTGTGGAAAAAGTAGCTTTTGCTATAGAACAACATCCTTCTTTCATGAAAAACAATAAGGATTCATAGGCTGTTAATAACTTATTTTCTAAAAAATCTTTTTTTTATTTTGTAGAACAAAAAAATGTCGTATATTTGCACCTCGCAAAGCAGATGTTTTTTTGCTTTGAAAAATAGTATTGCCGGTATAGCTCAGTTGGCCAGAGCACGTGATTTGTAATCTCGGGGTCGTGG